>NZ_JBSGTX010000020.1:0-113057 GCF_053607625.1 Streptomyces sp. NPDC055103 | reverse complement strand
GGCTGGTCGGGGGCGTGTGCGGGGCGGCGGCACCGGGAGGGCGGCCGGGCGTCGGGCCGCCGCGCCGAGGCCGCCCCCGGCCGGCCGTCGCCGTTCCCGCCCGCCGTGTCAGGCCGGCGCGGCCTCCGCCGCCTCCGCCGCCTCGGCGGGGTCCGGCAGGGTCTCCGGGAGGAGCGCGAAGCACCCCAGGCTGATGAGGGCCACCACGGTCAGATAGGCCGCGACGCCCCAGGGCGGACCCGAGCCGCCGTCCGAGAGGGTCGTGGCGACGATGGGCGTGAGAGCACCGCCGAGGACCCCCGCGAGGTTGTAGCCGACGGCCGCGCCGGTGCAGCGGACGCGGGGCTCGTACAGCTCCGGAAGGTACGCGGCGATCACCGCGAACATCGTGATGAAGGCCAGCAGCGAGCCCAGGAAGCCGAGGAACATCAGGAACGGCTCCGCGGTGTGCAGCAGGGCCACCATCGGGAACATCCAGAGCGCCGAGGCCGCGCACCCCGCGAGACACAGCGGGCGGCGGCCCCAGCGGTCGGCGAGGAGGGCCACGAAGGGCGTGGCCGCGCCCTTGACCGCCACCGCGGCCATCACGCAGGTCAGCATGACCGTGCTGCTCACCCCGAGCCGCTCGGTGCCGTAGGCCAGGGCCCAGGTGGAGACCGTGTAGAACACCGCGTACCCGACGGCCAGCGCCCCGGCCGTCAGCAGCACCAGACGCCAGTGGTCGCGCACGATCTCGGCCAGGGGGGCGCTCGCCCGGCGACCCGACGCGGAGAGCTCCTCGAACTGCGGGGTCTCCGCCAGCGAGGAGCGCAGCAGCAGCCCGGCCGCCGCGAGCAGCCCGGCCGCCCAGAACGGCACCCGCCAGCCCCAGGAGCGGAACTCCGCGTCGCTCAGGCCCGCCGTGAGCGCCAGCATCACCCCGTTCGCGAGGAGGAAGCCGACCGCCGGGCCGATCTGCGGAAAGCTCGCCCACAGCGCACGCCGGTTCGCGGGCGCGTGCTCGGCCGTCAGCAGGACCGCCCCGCCCCACTCGCCGCCGAGGCCGAGGCCCTGGAGGAAGCGGAGGGTGAGCAGGAGCAGGGGCGCGGCGATGCCGAGCGTCTCGTACGTCGGGACACAGCCGACCGCGACGGTGGCGCAGCCGGTCAGGAGCAGCGAGGCGAAAAGGACCGGCCGGCGGCCGTAGCGGTCGCCGACGTGCCCGAAGAGGACCGAACCCAGCGGGCGCGCGACGAAACCGACGGCGAAGGTGCCGAAGGCGGCCAGGGTCCCGGCCAGCGGGGAGAAGGTCGGGAAGAAGAGCGGCCCGAGGACGAGGGCGGCGGCGGTGCCGTAGACGAAGAAGTCGAAGAACTCGATGGCGGTGCCGACGAGCGAGGCGGTGGCGAGCCGGAGCATCGAGGGAGGCGCGGGCGGAGCCGGGGGAGCGGGTGGCGACGGAGAGTGACTGGAGCGCATGTGGCGCCAACTACCCGGCGGCCGCCCCGGTTACGGGGGCGTGCGGAAGCGCGCGGCCGCTGAGCCGCGCGCTGTCGGTGCGACGGCGGATCACCAGCCGCGCTCGCGCCACTCCGCGACGTGCGGGCGCTCGTCACCGAGCGTGGTGTCCTTGCCATGGCCCGGGTAGACCCAGGACTCGTCCGGCAGGGCGGTGAAGAGCTTCGTCTCCACGTCGTGGATCAGGCTCGCGAAGGCCTCCGGGTCCTTCCAGGTGTTGCCCACCCCGCCGGGGAAGTCCTGGGTTCCTCTGAACACCAGGATGCTCCCCGCGCCGTACCCTCGTCTTCCTTTACGCGCGGATCTCCGGGGACCCGCGCGTACCGTCGACGGGGCGTCAACCGGCAGATGAGCGACCTGCGGCCGTTCTCCGAGGAGAACGGCCGGGAGGTCGGCGGCGAGTACTTCGAGAACGATGTAAGCGCGCACTCGGGTGAGGAACGCCCCCGCGGACGACCGGCTGATGGCCGATGCCATCGAGGCAGCCGCCCGGGTGTTCAGGTCTTGCCGCTGAGGTTTCGGACAGAAGAGGTTCAGTCAGCCAGCGAGCCGGCGAAGATCTGCCACGCCAGGAGTGACTTCGCCACGAGGCTGAGGACCAGGTAGGCCTTTTCACCATATGCGTAGTCGGACCACCGGCCGACTCCGCGGTACTGGAGCCACTGGTTGAGACCGAAGCTGAAGAAGAGGGCGGCCTGGACGAGAACGATTCCGTACACGAAGCCGGGGACGGTCTCGGCCGCCACGGTGTTATACGCGATCGAGACCCACGGTGTGACGCCGACCAGCGTCCCGAACCAGAACGGCAGCATCCTTGTCCTCGCCCGCCCCGGAGGGTTCATCACCTCCTCGACCCAGCCGAAGAGAATCATCCCGACGTTGGCGCCGACAACGGCGATGACGGCATTGAGGCTGGTAATGCCCGCGTAGAAGCCGATGAGGAGCACCATCAGGGTTGCGCTCAGCGCGTACTCCAGCCACCGGAAGCGGTTGATGCCGTGTCTGAGGTCGCGTTCGTAGGTGTCGCGGCACACTGTCGCCGTCAGCAGGTGATCTGCCGCCGCGAGGGCGAGGAAGACGGCGACGGCCCAGCCGATCGGCACGTCGAACAACGCTTCCGGGGCGGGCGCTGCCGTTCCCGGTGGCCCCTCGGGGACGGAGGAGGTCACGGTGATCGAGAAGCTTCCGGCGAGCAGGACGATGGCCACGGCCTGGATCAGGTGCAGCAGCGTGAGCCCCAGGTTCCACCTGCGGAGCCCGGTGAGACGCTCGGTGGTGACACCGGTGGCCACCGATGTGCCGTCCTCTCGCTCCACAGGTCCTCCCCAGTGGCTGGTGCCGCGGTACGTCAGCATGGTCGTACCGGTCGGCCGGGAATCACGGCAGTCACGCCACGGCCCCGCCGAAAAGTCGCCCGAGTGGCGCCCGGGAATCCGCCGAAACCGCTGGCCTCCGGGACGCCCCCCGAGATCTCTCCCGGGACGGTGTGGCTGGGGTTGCGAACGACCACAGCAGCTCGCTGCGCTGGGGTACCGCCCGCCGAACAGTCCTCCCAGGGCGCTGATCTGGAGGCTTCCGGCGCCCGTCGTCTGTTCTTGGACGGTGACCAGAGCGCAGGCCGGCGACGGGCTCCGATGTCGAGTGCGGGTGCCGGGGACGACGCCTTCGTGCCGCACCGTGTCCGGCTGCCGGCATGACGGTTGGGTGCGCGAGCCGCGTAGGACTGCGCGCAGTCACCGGCCCGGCTGAACCGGGCAGGGCGGCTGTGCCCTTGGTCCGGCCCGCGGGGGCCAGGGTGCACAGCGCGTTTGCGATGTTCAACGACGTGGGGTGAGGGGTCCGGACGGATCGGCGGTGCGGGATGTGGCCCGGGACGCGTCGTGGAATCTGGCGAAGTACTGGCCGGGTGGGTGGAGGGGCACGGAAGTGATCACGGTTGTGGCACCGATGCGGGCGGCGAGCCGGCCCGCGTGCGCGGCTACGTCCGCATCGGCGCGGGCGCCGGTCAGGATGCCCAGGACGCCACCGCCTTCCGGGCCGCCGACGACGGTGTAGGCGTGGACGGGGGAGGGCGTGGACGGGGGAGGTGCGGGGCGGGGCGGGTGCGCTGCGGCGGTGGGGGCTGAGGGTGGTCATGACGGCCGTCCTTCCGGATGGTGCGGGCTGGCGGAGGGGGTCGAGGCGTGGGCGCCGGTGGCCGGGTGCGGCTACGTGTCGGCCGTGTGGTCCGTCTGTGATGCGGTTTCGCCGCTGTCGCTGTCCTCGCCGCGGGTGGCGATAAGGGACCAGGCGATGGAGACGGTGATGGTGACGGCGATGACGCCGAGGGTGAGGGGGATGGGCAGCTTGCCGACGGGCGTCTCCGAGAGGATGAGCTTGACGCCGGCGAACGCGAGCAGCACCGCGAGTCCGTAGTGCAGGTACTGGAAGCGGCGCAGCAGCCCGGCGAGGCAGAAGTACAGGCTGCGCAGGCCGAGGACGGCGAAGGCGTTGGCGGTCCAGACGATGAAGGTGTTGGTGGTGATGGCCAGGACGGCGGCGACGGAGTCGACCGCGAAGACGAGGTCGGTGGCCTCGACCGCGACCAGGACCACGAACAGCAGCGTGGCGATGCGCTTGCCGCTGACGCGGATGAAGAACTTGTCGCCGTGGAATCGCGTATCGGTGGGGATGATCTTCTTGACGAGGCGGACGACGGGGTTGCGGTCGGGGTGGACCTCCTCGTCCTTGGAGACGGCCATCTTGTAGCCGGTCCAGATCAGGAATGCCCCGAAGAGGTAGGCGGTCCAGAAGAAGACCTCGAGCAGTTCGGCGCCGATGAAGATGAACACCAGGCGGGCCGCGAGCGCGCCGATGACGCCCCAGAACAGGACCTTGTGCTGGTAGGCGTCGGGCACGGCGAAGAAGGAGAAGACCAGCGCGAAGACGAAGACGTTGTCGATCGACAGGGCCTTCTCGATCAGGTAGCCGGCGTAGTACGTCGAGGACGCCTCGCCGCCCTGCCATGCCAGAAGGACGAGGCCGAAGCCGAGGCCGACGGCGATCCACAGGCCGCTCCACAGCGCGGCCTCACGGAAGCCGATCACATGGTTGTCGCGGTGGGCGATCAGGTCGACGGCGAGCATGACGCCGATGCCGACGGTGACCGCGGCCCATACCCACAGCGGGACGGCGAACGACAGTTCATTCATGGTGGATCGGCTTCCTCGTGCGGGGCGCAAGGCAAGGGCGGACAAGAAGGTGGGGAGTGGTGCCCCGGGCCTGGCGGGCTTCGGAGGGCTGCCGGGCCCGGGCGCTGATTCAGTTCGTCCAGGCGTTCACCTCCCCGGTTCGGGCGGGCCGGCGGACAGCGGTGCGGCGGCGGCGCGGGCGCAGGGCGAGGGCGAGGCACAGGCCGCCGACGACCAGGTCCACGAGCGCCAGCAGCCACCAGGGTGCGAGCGCGTGCAGGCCGTTCATCACGCCTCGATCCGTCGGGCCGTGGGCAGGCGGCGGTGGGCGAGCGTCCACACATTGCGCACCCCCGCAGGCGATAGGTCCGCCGAATCCAGCCCCAGGTCGGCGACAGGCACGGCCTGGCGGGTGGGTGCGACGGCGTGGACGAAAGGGCCGCCGCGTACGGCGGAGGCTTCGATCAGGCTGTGCGCGTCCAGACCGGCCGGTCCCCGACTGGAGGCCACCACCAGCGGTGAATGGTGGCGTGCGGCCAGGGCCAGCACATCACCCGCGGCCCGCAGCCCAGGCTGCCCGCCGCTCTCGGCCGGGACGCGGTGAGCGACCGGGATGTAGCCGACGCCGGCAGCACGCAGCCGGGGCAGCACCCGGGCCAGGAGCACCCGCGCCGCCTGCGCGTCCACGCGGGCGCGGTCCGGGATCCGCGACGGCGCGGGCAGGACGGCGACCAGCAGCACCGGAGCCTTGCGGGGAGCGGCCAGCCGCACGGCCGCGTCCACCACGGCCGGGTCGTCGGGACGGTTCGTCACCAGCGCGGTGACCGGGTGCGGCAGGGACAGCGGCAGCGCCGGGGAGCCGGTGTCTGCCGGGCGGGTCAGGGTCGGGATGGAGGTCTGGGAGGGCATCGGGACCCCCTTTCAGCAGGGTCGAAGAGGGTGGTGAGGGTGCGTCCAGCGGCACCTGCTCCTCTGATTCCCGTCAACAATTACGCGAAAACTTTTTCGCTAATATATTTTCGCGAAATGATGTTGATCATGCGAAGTCTGCTTCGTATGATGAAGGCCATGAGCCAGCCCTCCAGCCCGCGCGGCGACCAGTGGACCTTCCTAACGAACCACGCCCGGGTCCTGATCGCCCTCGCTCGCGACCCCGAGGCGCGTGGACGCGACGTCGCCGACGCCATCGGCATCACCGAACGCGCCGTCCAGCTGATCGTCGCCGACCTCGAAGCGGCCGGCTACCTCACCCGCGAGCGCGTCGGCCGCCGCAACCGCTACACCATCGATCCCACGGTCGCCCTGCGTCATCCCAGCGAGGCGGACCACCCCGTCGGGGACCTCCTGGCGACCTTCCTGCACCGCGAGGACACCCCCGTCGCCGATTCCGAACGCACCGCCTTGTAACCGGCGCTCGCCGGGCTGGCGGCACCAGGGTGTGCAGCAGCCGGTCCCGGTCGCCCTCTCCCCGTGGGGTGGCCGGGACCGATTCCTTTTGCCCGAGACTCAGCGGGGCGGGCAGGGCGCGGCCAGCGGCGTCCACGGCACCGGTGGGCCGCGTGCACGAACGGGCCGCCACGGATGGCAGCGGCCTCCATCGCCGTGCACGCATCCAGCCTCGCCGGCCCGCTGCGCGATACCACCAGCAGCGAGCAGCCGTTAAGGACCGCCGTGTCCAGCAGTGCCTTCGTCGCATGCAGTCGCCCGCCGCCGCGCACAGCGGGACGGTGGTAGACGGCCGACCGATGGGCGATCCCCGCGCGGGCCAGCCGCGGCAGGGCCCGCCCGGCCGCCGCACCGACCGCCATCGAGTCCGGGTGGACGGTCTTGGTCCTGGGCGGCGGTGGAGGCAGCACCGCGATCAGCAGCAGCGGTGCACCGCGCGAGGCGGCGAGTCGGACGGCCGCGTCCACCACGGCGGTGGGCGGTCGTCATTGGACGGTTACCAACCCCGCGCGCGCCACTCCGTGAGGTGGGGCCGCTCCGTGCCGAGGGTGGTGTCGTTACCGTGGCCGGGGTAGATCCAGGACTCGTCGGGCAGGGCGCCGAACAGCTTGGTCTCCAGGCCGCCCATCAGGGAGTCGAACTCATCCGGATGTGTTGTCCGGCCAGGGCCGCCGGGGAAGAGGCAGTCGCCGGTGAAGACGTGCGGGTGGCCGTGCGGGTCGTCGTAGACGAGGGCGATCGAGCCGGGCGTGTGCCCGACGAGCCGGCGGGCGGTCAGCTCGACCCGGCCCACCCGGATCGTGTCGCCGTCCTCCACCGGCACGTCGGTGGCGACCGGGATGCCCTCCACGTCGTACGCCCCCGCGTAGGTCCGGGCGCCGGTCGCGGCGACGACCTCCGCCAGGGCCTGCCAGTGGTCGCCGTGCCGGTGGGTGGTGACGACGGAGGCGATGCCGTCGTCACCGATCAGCGTGAGCAGCGTGTCGGCGTCGTTGGCGGCGTCGATCAGGAGCTGCTCGCCGGTCGCCCGGCAGCGCAGCAGATACGCGTTGTTGTCCATCGGGCCGACCGCGACCTTCGAGATCATCAGGTCCGTCAGCTCGTGCACATCCGCCGGCCCGCCGACCTTCACCACTCCGCTGTACGTCATGGGCTCAGCCTAGCTCCGGGCACGGACAGAGGTGGCTACAGCGCTGGGAGCGGGCCGGGCACCGGCAGCGGAGGTCACAGTGCCGGGAGCGCCGGGAGCGGGCCGCCCTCGGTCTTGAGGGCCGAGCCGTCGCGGCGGCCGGCGAGCCAGCCGAGGAGCTCGGGGGCGGGGCCGGTCACGGTCACCTCCGCGCCCTCGGCGGACCCCGTCGTCCAGGTCCCCGTGCCCTCCGTCGCCACGATCCGGGTCGGCGGCACCGTCGCGTTGCCCGTGAAGCGCTCCGCGAGGAAGTCGATCTCCCGCTGGACGAACTCCTCGGGAAGGTCCTCGAGCTCGTAGCCGACGTCCAGGTCGACATGGTGCAGGGCCACCTCGACCCAGCGGCGGAAGGGGATCCGGGAGGCGCTGTCCGTGACGCCGTTGCGGAGCTCGACGGTGCGGCTCCAGTCGGCGGGCTCGGCGCCCGCGGCCCGGAAGGCCTCGCCGCTCTCGCGCACGTCGGCGAGCTGGACGGCGAGCGGCCGGCCGGCGTCGCGCTCGATGTCGGCGTCGCGCGTCGCGGCGTCGGTGTACATGGGCCGGCCCTGGAGGACGTTCACCAGAGCGTCGGCGTTGCGGGCGATGTGGGCCAGGACATGGCCGCGCGTCCAGCCGGGGAGCCGTGACGGCTCGGCCGTCGACGCGTTGTCCCAGGAGGCGGCGGCGCTCAGCAGCCGATCGGTCGCTTCGTGCACGGAGGCGAGATCACGTTCGTGGTCGATCATGGCGCCGACCCTAGCGCCGCCACTCGTTCGGGTGAAGCAGTCTCCGCGAGGCCGGAAATCGAATGTGCGTGCTATAGGCTCGACGGAAGCATCCGGCATCCTTGGTTGTTGGGTGTGTCAGGCACATCCGCTCTCTCAAGAAAGGTGCGGACCGGCGTGACCGACCGTCTCATCGTTCGTGGCGCTCGCGAGCACAACCTCAAGAACGTCTCGCTCGACCTCCCGCGTGACTCCCTCATCGTCTTCACCGGGCTCTCGGGATCGGGCAAGTCCTCCCTCGCGTTCGACACGATCTTCGCCGAGGGGCAGCGCCGGTACGTGGAGTCGCTCTCCTCCTACGCCCGGCAGTTCCTCGGCCAGATGGACAAGCCGGACGTCGACTTCATCGAAGGTCTGTCGCCCGCCGTCTCCATCGACCAGAAGTCGACCTCGCGCAACCCGCGCTCGACGGTCGGCACCATCACGGAGGTCTACGACTACCTCCGCCTGCTGTTCGCCCGCATCGGCAAGCCGCACTGTCCCGAGTGCCGCCGGCCGATCTCCCGCCAGTCGCCGCAGGCCATCGTCGACAAGGTCCTCGAGCTGCCCGAGGGCAGCCGCTTCCAGGTCCTCTCGCCGCTCGTGCGCGAGCGGAAGGGCGAGTTCGTCGATCTCTTCGCCGACCTCCAGACCAAGGGCTACAGCCGTGCCCGGGTCGACGGCGTGACCGTACAGCTGAGCGAACCGCCGACCCTGAAGAAGCAGGAGAAGCACACGATCGAGGTGGTCATCGACCGCCTCACCGTGAAGGACAGCGCCAAGCGCCGCCTCACCGACTCCGTCGAGACCGCGCTCGGTCTCTCCGGCGGCATGGTCGTGCTCGACTTCGTCGACCTCCCCGAGGACGACCCCGAGCGCGAGCGGATGTACTCGGAGCACCTCTACTGCCCGTACGACGACCTCTCCTTCGAGGAGCTGGAGCCGCGCTCCTTCTCCTTCAACTCGCCCTTCGGCGCCTGCCCCGACTGCACCGGCATCGGCACGCGCATGGAGGTCGACCCCGAGCTGATCGTCCCGGACGAGGAGAAGTCCCTCGACGAGGGCGCCATCCACCCCTGGTCGCACGGGCACACCAAGGAGTACTTCGGCCGGATGATCGACGGCCTCTCCCAGGCCCTCGGCTTCCGCACCGACATTCCCTTCGCCGGTCTTCCGCAGCGGGCCAAGAAGGCCCTCATGTACGGGCACAAGACCCAGATCGAGGTCCGCTACCGCAACCGGTACGGGCGGGAGCGCGCCTGGACCAGCCCCGCCTTCGAGGGAGCGGTCTCCTTCGTCAAGCGGCGGCACGGCGAGGCCGAGAGCGACTCCAGCCGCGAGCGCTTCGAGGGCTACATGCGCGAGGTGCACTGCCCCACCTGCGAGGGCACCCGCCTCAAGCCGATCGTCCTCGCGGTCACGGTCATGGACCGGTCCATCGCCGAGGTCTCGGCGATGTCGATCAGCGACTGCGCCGAGTTCCTCTCCCGGCTCACGCTCAACGACCGCGACAAGAAGATCGCCGAGCGGGTCCTCAAGGAGGTCAACGAGCGGCTGCGATTCCTCGTCGACGTCGGCCTCGACTACCTCTCGCTCAACCGGGCCGCCGGCACGCTCTCCGGCGGCGAGGCCCAGCGCATCCGGCTCGCCACGCAGATCGGTTCCGGCCTCGTCGGCGTGCTGTACGTGCTCGACGAGCCGTCCATCGGCCTTCACCAGCGCGACAACCACCGCCTCATCGAGACCCTCGTCCGGCTCCGGGACATGGGCAACACGCTCATCGTCGTCGAGCACGACGAGGACACCATCAAGGTCGCGGACTGGGTCGTCGACATCGGCCCCGGCGCGGGTGAGCACGGCGGCAAGGTCGTCCACTCCGGCTCCCTGAAGGAGCTCCTCGACAACGAGGAGTCGATGACCGGGCAGTACCTGTCCGGCCGCAGGTCGATCCCCACCCCGGAGATCCGCCGCCCCGTGGACCCCTCGCGACGGCTCACCGTGCACGGCGCCCGTGAGAACAACCTGCGGGACATCGACGTCTCCTTCCCGCTGGGCGTCCTCACGGCCGTCACGGGCGTCTCCGGCTCCGGCAAGTCGACCCTGGTCAACGACATCCTCTACACCCACCTGGCGCGCGAGCTGAACGGCGCCAAGTCGGTGCCCGGGCGTCACACGCGCGTGGACGGCGACGACCTCGTCGACAAGGTCGTGCACGTCGACCAGTCCCCGATCGGCCGCACCCCGCGGTCGAACCCGGCGACCTACACCGGCGTCTTCGACCACGTCCGCAAGCTCTTCGCCGAGACGATGGAGGCCAAGGTCCGGGGCTACCTGCCCGGCCGGTTCTCCTTCAACGTCAAGGGCGGCCGCTGCGAGAACTGCTCCGGCGACGGCACGATCAAGATCGAGATGAACTTCCTCCCGGACGTCTACGTCCCGTGCGAGGTCTGCCACGGCGACCGGTACAACCGGGAGACCCTGGAGGTCCACTACAAGGGCAAGTCCATCGCCGAGGTCCTGAACATGCCGATCGAGGAGGCCCTCGGCTTCTTCGAGGCCGTCCCGACGATCGCCCGCCACCTGCGCACGCTCAACGAGGTCGGCCTCGGGTACGTCCGCCTCGGGCAGTCCGCGCCGACGCTCTCCGGCGGCGAGGCCCAGCGCGTGAAGCTCGCCTCCGAGCTCCAGAAGCGCTCCACGGGCCGGACGGTGTACGTCCTGGACGAGCCGACCACGGGTCTGCACTTCGAGGACATCTCGAAGCTGATCAAGGTCCTCTCCGGCCTCGTCGACAAGGGCAACTCGGTGATCGTCATCGAGCACAACCTCGATGTCATCAAGACCGCCGACTGGCTCATCGACATGGGGCCCGAGGGAGGCAGCGGCGGCGGCCTGGTAGTCGCCGAGGGCACGCCCGAGGAGGTCGCCTCGGTTCCGGCCAGCCACACCGGCAAGTTCCTCCGTGAGGTTCTCGGCGCCGACCGGATCAGCGACGCCAGCGCGACCGTCCCGGCCGCGCGCGGAGCGAGGAAGACGGCGGCCAAGAAGGTCCCCGCCGCGAAGACCGCCGCCCCGGCCAAGAAGACGGCCACCAAGGCGGCGGCGACGAAGGCCGCAGCCACGAAGGCCACCGCCACCAAGGCGGCGGCGACGAAGGCCACGGCCACCAAGGCGGCGGCGACGAAGGCGACGACCCGGGCTCGCAAGGCCTGACAAGGAGGCGGGGCCCCAGCCAGGGGCCCCGCCCCTTACGGTCCCGCCTCTCGTCAGGCCCGGACGACAGCCCGCGGAACCCCGCCGGTATCGTCGGTTCGGTCACGCCTTGCCCCGATCCCACCGTGGAGCGCCCATGTCCGGCCAGTCCAGCCGCCGCACCGTACTGAAGGGTGCCGCCCTCGCCGGCGCCGCCGGGCTGGGAGTCGCCGCCTGCTCCACCGAGTCGAAGCTCGGCCACGCCGAGGTCCCGACCCCGACCGCCCCCGTCGCCCTCGGATCCCCCGACGAGGTCCCGGTCGGCGGCGCCAAGCTCTACCGCGAGCAGCGGGTCCTGGTCAGCTGCCCGGCCAAGGGCCAGTACAAGGCCTTCAGCGCCCAGTGCACCCACGCCGGCTGCGTACTCGACAAGATCGAGGACAACGCGGGCAACTGCCCCTGCCACGGCAGCCGCTTCGACGTGACGACAGGCAAGGCGATCAAGGGCCCGGCCACGGTCCCGCTCCCCGAGGTCCCGATCCGCGTCGAGGACGGCAAGCTGATCGCCGGCCCCGAGGCCCCCCAGGCCTGAGCCGGCGCCCCCGCGCCCTCACGACCAGTCCCAGTCGATCCCCAGGATCCCCGGTCGTACCCCCTGCTCCACGACGTGCACCGTGCGGTGCCGGCCGCTCAGCGTCAGCTCCGCACGGCCCCCGCGCGGCGCGCCCGCCGACGTCTGGGCGAACCGCCGGCACCGCACCGGCAGCGCCGCCTCGTCGAAACGCACCTGGAGCACGTACTGCCCGCCGGCGAAGCTGAACCCGCGGACGTACTCCCCGCTCGGACCCGCCGTACCGTCCTCGAAGCCGTACGAGAACAGATGCGTGTCCCCGGCCCGCAGCCGCGCGTCGAAGAGCAGCTCCGCGATCACCACGCCCGTCCCGGCGTGCCACCGCACCCGCCCCGTGCGGCAGTTCTCCACGGCCCGCACCGCCACCCGGGACGGATCGCACCCCGGGTCCCCGTGGTGGATGGCCAGATAGCGGTCGACCCCGTCCCGGTGCGCCCGCACGACGTGCTGCGACTCGCGTCCCACCAGCTCCCGCACCGCCCCGATCCGCACCCGCTCGTGGTGCCCCACCGTGTGCAGCCCGCCGTCCGCCGGGGACTCCAGCTCCGCGAGGAGCTCCTCGACCGAGCCGGACGCCTCCACCAGTGAGCGGTACGAGCGGCCCGCCGGGCGCTCCACCTCGCCCCGGCCCGCCGCGTCCTCCGTCAGGAGCCGGAGGAGCGAGTTCCCCGGGAGCTGGAGCACCTCCTCCAGGGCGCGCACGGCCTTCAGGGACTCCGGCCGCTGCGGGCGCCGGGCACCCTGCTGCCAGTAGCTCAGGCTCGTCACACCGACCCTGATGCCCCGGTGTGCCAGATGGTGCTGGACCCGCTGGAGCGGCAGCCCTCGCACGGCGAACGCGGTGCGCAGCGCCAGATGGAAGGGGCCGGTGTGCAGCAGCTGCGCCAGATCGGCCTCGGTGTGGCTCACGAGGGCTCCTCAGTGAACGTTCACGACGGGGGAGCGGACCGTCGCGCCGCGAGCGGTGGGCGGGCAGGTGGGCCGAGGGCGTCCGTTCACACCCGGGTCACACCGTTCACAGTCCGATGTCACCCCGCATTGAAGCGTGTTGACCCGCTCCCGACAACGGCCGATGCTCCTGACCAGCGTCCGGACGCGCTCCTCCACTCCCCACATCCCCACCCCCCTCCACGGGAGGAACGCGATGCGCAGCAGGAAACTGTCCCTCGCGGCACTCGCCGCAGCCGCCCTCTTCCTCGTCCCCACCACCTCGGCGTCCGCCGCGCCGGCCGGTGAGGACGTCTCCACGCTCGCCTACAAGCAGCTGAACATCACCATGCAGGCGCAGCAGAAGACCAACTGGTGCTGGGCGGCGGGCGGCAACACCATCGCCACCTGGTTCGGCCGGAACTACAGCCAGAACCAGTTCTGCAACGCCGCCTTCAACCGCCAGCAGGGCTACGACTGCCCCAACAACCAGGCGACCCTCGGTAACGTCCAGACCGGACTCAGCTGGGCCGGCATCAACCCCGGCTCGTACGTCAACGGCTGGCTGCGCTACTCGACCGTCCAGACCGAGGTCAACGCGAACCGGCCGATCGAGACCCGCATCCAGTGGTCGAGCGGCGGCGGTCACATGCACGTGATCTACGGCTACGACGACGCCGACAGCTGGGTCTACTGGGGCGACCCCTGGCCCTCCAGCGACCGCTACAACTGGGCCTCGCACGCCTGGTACGTCAACAACAGCTCCTTCTCCTGGACCCACTCGCTCTACCGGATCGGGGCGTGACGACGATGAACGGACGTGCCATCGGCGCCGGTCTCCTGACGACCGCCGCCCTCGTCGCCCTCGGGGCGCTCCCGGCCGCCGCCGCGGAGAGCCTGCCGCCCGCGCCGACCCCGGAACAGGCCGCCTCCGCGCCGCAGACCCTGGACACCCTGTCCCGGTTCTTCGCCCGGGACGGGGCGCTCGCCCGCTCGGCGGCCGCGCCGCGCGTCGAGGGCGGATCCGTGCCGGTACGGATCCTCTCCCCGGACTTCGTCGCCGGGAAGGCGGGGGCGCCGGTCGCCCGCGTCGAGTTCCGGGCCAGCCGGGCCGTGGCCTCGGACGGCCAGAAGGCCTCTCTGTGGACGGTGAAGCAGCCCGGCGGCTGGCAGGTCGTGAACATCGCCACCGGTGACGACGAGATCCGGTACGCCGAGCAGGGCGGGCGCGTGCTGCCCGGCGGTCTCGTCTTCCGGGAGCCGCAGATCGACGCGTGGTACGTCCAGAAGGGGGCGAAGGTGCTGCCGCTGGACGAGGACGCGGTGCGGGCCGTCGGGAAGAACGGGACGAGCCTGGCGGCGTACCGGGAGCGGGTCGCTCGCGACTACGGGGACAAACTGCCGGGCTCGCCGTACGCGAGGAAGGGCGCGGCGGGCGGCTACGCGCCGCAGGCGAGCGCACCGGCACCCGCGCCGGCCGCCCACGAGGAGCCCGAAGTCACGGTGGTTGCCTCCACGGCGGCGGGTGCGGGCGCGCTCCTGGCTGTCTCCCTGGCGGCCACGGCGACGATCCGCCGCCGCCGAGCCACCCGAGAGGCCTGAGCCGCCACCCGCAGGTACGGGCGACCGTCCGCCCCCCCGTTGTGGGCATTCGTCCCGCTGGGGCGGGACGGGTGGGCACAACGGGACGGCGCCCCTTGCCGGGCCTAGGCTTCCGTGCCTGGACCCGCACCCGGTGTGCGCCGCGCTGGTGGTGCGGGCACGTGCAGGGGGCGGAGGCGCCGCTGAGGGCGCCGTCCCGTGTGCCCACCCGTCCCGCCCTGCGGGACGATTGCCCACACGGGGGCAGTGGGCAACGTCCGGCAGGCCTCGGCCCGCGGGGGTCAGCGGGCCAGGTAGCCGCCGTCCACCGGGAGGATCGCCCCCGTCACGAAGGACGCCTCGTCCGAGGCCAGGAAGAGGATGGCGGCCGCCACCTCCTCGGGTCTGCGCGAGGCCGGAGTGTCGGTCCCCGCCAGTAGGGTGGGGACCATGGCAGACCCCTCCAGCTACCGCCCCAAGCCGGGGCAGATCCCCGACTCGCCGGGGGTCTACAAATTCCGCGACGAACACCGCCGGGTGATCTACGTCGGCAAGGCGAAGTCCCTGCGTCAGCGGCTGGCGAACTACTTCCAGCCGCTCGTGAGCCTGCACCCGCGCACGGCCACCATGGTGACGACCGCCGCCTCCGTGGAGTGGACCGTCGTCTCGACCGAGGTCGAGGCGCTCCAGCTGGAGTACTCCTGGATCAAGGAGTTCGACCCCCGGTTCAACGTCAAGTACCGGGACGACAAGAGCTATCCGTACCTCGCGGTCACGCTCAACGAGGAGTACCCGCGCGTCCAGGTCCTGCGCGGCCACAAGAAGAAGGGCGTGCGGTACTTCGGGCCGTACGCGCACGCGTGGGCGATCCGCGAGACCGTCGACCTGATGCTGCGGGTCTTCCCGGTGCGGACCTGCTCGGCGGGGGTCTTCCGGAACGCCGCATCGGCCGGCCGGCCCTGCCTCCTCGGCTACATCGGCAAGTGCTCGGCGCCCTGCGTCGGCCGGGTCACGCCCGACGAGCACCGCGAACTGGCCGAGGAGTTCTGCGACTTCATGGCCGGCCGCACCGGCACGTACATCCGCCGGCTCGAGAAGCAGATGATGATCGCCGCCGAGGACATGGAGTACGAGAAGGCCGGCCGGCTCCGGGACGACATAGAGGCCCTGCGCCGGGCCATGGAGAAGAGCGCGGTCGTCCTCGCCGACGCCACCGACGCCGACCTGATCGCCCTCGCCGAGGACGAGCTGGAGGCCGCCGTCCAGATCTTCCACGTGCGCGGCGGGCGCGTGCGCGGCCAGCGCGGCTGGGTCACCGACAAGGTGGAGGCCGTCGACACGGCCGGGCTCGTCGAGCACGCGATCCAGCAGTTGTACGGCGAGGAGAGCGGCGACACGGTCCCCAAGGAGGTCCTGGTCCCGGCGCTGCCGGAGGACGTCGAGGCCGTCACCGCCTGGCTCGCCGGCCGCCGCGGCTCCAACGTCTCGCTGCGGATCCCGCAGCGCGGCGACAAGAAGGACCTGATGGAGACGGTCGCGCGCAACGCCCAGCAGGCGCTCGTCCTGCACAAGACCAAGCGCGCCAGTGACCTGACCACCCGCTCCCGGGCCCTGGAGGAGATCGCCGAGGCCCTGGACCTGGACTCGGCGCCGCTGCGCATCGAGTGCTTCGACATCTCGCACCTCCAGGGCGAGGACGTCGTGGCCTCGATGGTCGTCTTCGAGGACGGGCTGCCCCGCAAGAGCGAGTACCGCCGCTTCCAGATCAAGGGCTTCGAGGGGCAGGACGACGTCCGCTCGATGCACGAGGTGATCAGCCGGCGCTTCAAGCGCTATCTCGCCGAGAAGGAGAAGACCGGCGAATGGGGTCTCCCCGCCGAAGGTAGGGGACGGGTCGACGGGGACGTGACCGGGGGCGAGGTCCCCGCGCCCGCCCCCGGTGAGGACGACGGCCGGCCCAAGCGCTTCGCGTACCCGCCGCAGCTCGTCGTGGTCGACGGCGGGCAGCCGCAGGTCGCCGCCGCCCGGCGCGCCCTCGACGAGCTCGGCATCGACGACATCGCGGTCTGCGGGCTCGCCAAGCGCCTGGAGGAGGTCTGGCTGCCCGGCGACGACGACCCGGTGGTGCTGCCCCGGTCCAGCGAGGGCCTCTACCTCCTCCAGCGGGTGCGTGACACGGCTCACGACTTCGCCATCCGCTACCAGCGCTCCAAGCGGACGAAACGCATCCGGACCAGCCCCCTTGACGCGGTCCCGGGCCTCGGCGAGACGCGGAAACAGGCGTTGGTCAAGCATTTCGGCTCGGTGAAGCGGCTTCGACAGGCGACAATCGAGCAGATCTGCGAGGTCCCCGGCATGGGCCGGAAGACCGCGGAGTCCGTGGTCGTGGCCCTCGCCCAGGCGGCCCCGACCGCACCCGCCGTGAACACGGCGACAGGAGAGATCATGGAAGACGACGGGGGCGGCACGGCATGACCGCGCACGAACAGCACAGCGACCAGCGTGACCAGCAGAACGAGAACGACCAGCAGGACCGGAACGAAGAGCAAGACCAGCACGACCGAGAAGCAGGAGCAGGACACGTGAGTACGGGCACGAAGGAGACCCCCGGCGACAACGGCGCCGAGGCGGCCATTCCCGAGCTGGTGATCATCTCCGGCATGTCCGGAGCCGGCCGGTCCACCGCGGCGAAGTGCCTGGAGGACCTCGGCTGGTTCGTGGTGGACAACCTGCCGCCCGCGCTGATCCCGACCATGGTGGAGCTCGGCGCCCGCTCCCAGGGCAACGTCGCGCGGATCGCCGTCGTCGTGGACGTCCGCGGCCGGCAGTTCTTCGACAACCTCAGGGACTCCCTCGCCGACCTCGACTCCAAGCAGGTCACCCGCCGGATCGTCTTCCTCGAGTCGTCCGACGACGCCCTGGTCCGGCGCTTCGAGTCGGTCCGCAGGCCGCACCCCCTCCAGGGTGACGGCCGGATCACCGACGGCATCGCCGCCGAGCGCGACCTGCTGCGCGAGCTGCGCGGCGACGCCGACCTGGTCATCGACACCTCCAGCCTCAACGTCCACGAGCTGCGCGCCAAGATGGACGCCCAGTTCGCCGGGGACGAGGAGCCCGAGCTCCGGGCCACCGTCATGTCCTTCGGGTTCAAGTACGGCCTGCCGGTCGACGCCGACCTCGTCGTCGACATGCGCTTCCTGCCGAACCCGCACTGGGTCCCCGAGCTGCGCCCCTTCACGGGCCTCAACGAAGAGGTGTCGAACTACGTCTACAACCAGCCCGGCGCCAAGGAGTTCCTGGACCGCTACACGGAGCTCCTCCAGCTGATCGCCGCCGGCTACCGCCGCGAGGGCAAGCGGTACGTGACCATCGCGGTGGGCTGCACGGGCGGCAAGCACCGCTCCGTCGCCACCGCCGAGCGGCTCGCCGCCCGTATCGCCGCCGAAGGGGTCGAGACCGTCGTCGTGCACCGGGACATGGGGCGCGAGTGAAGCCGTACCGGCGCCGCGTCTCCACCCTGACGGCGCGGCGTTCGCTCCGCAGGCGCGGAGCCCAGCCCAAGGTCGTCGCCCTGGGCGGCGGCATGGGCCTGTCGGCCTCCCTGGCCGCCCTCCGCCGGATCACCGGCGACCTGACCGCCGTCGTCACCGTCGCCGACGACGGGGGCTCCAGCGGCCGGCTCCGGGAGGAGCTCGGCGTGCTGCCCCCGGGCGACCTGCGCAAGGCGCTCGCCGCGCTCTGCGGGGACGACGACTGGGGCCAGACCTGGGCCCGCGTGATCCAGCACCGCTTCCAGTCCAAGGGCGAGATGCACGGCCACGCCGTCGGCAATCTGCTGATCGTCGCCCTCTGGGAGCAGCTCGGCGACCCCGTCCAGGCCCTGGACCTGGTGGGCAGGCTGCTCGGCGCCCAAGGCCGGGTGCTGCCCATGTCCGCCGTACCGCTGGAGCTCCAGGCCCTGGTCAGGGGCCACGACCCGGCGCGGCCGAACGACGTGGACACCGTGCGCGGCCAGGCGACGGTGGCGCTCACCCCGGGTGACGTGCAGTCCGTGCACCTCGTGCCGCACGACCCGCCGGCCGTGCCCGAGGCGGTCGCGGCCGTGCTCGACGCGGACTGGGTGGTCGTGGGTCCGGGCTCCTGGTTCTCCTCGGTGATCCCGCACCTTCTCGTGCCCGAAATCCTCGACGCGCTCGTCCAGACGAAGGCCCGAAAGGTGCTTTCGCTGAACCTCGCTCCGCAACCCGGAGAAACCGAGGGCTTCTCTCCGCAGCGTCATTTGGAGGTTTTGGGACGACACGCCCCTAAACTCGCCCTGGACGTGGTGCTCGCCGACGAGGCTGCCGTGCCCGATCGCGAGTCCCTCGCCGATGCCGCCAAGCGGCTCGGTGCCGCGGTCGAGCTGGCGCCGGTGGCCGGGCCCGACGGCTCCGCGAAGCATGACCCGGAGCTGTTGGCCGCCGCGTACGACCGTATTTTTCGGATGCATGGAAGGATCGGCCCATGGCGATGACGGCAGCGGTGAAGGACGAGATCTCCCGGCTTCCCGTCACCCGGACCTGCTGCAGGAAGGCAGAGGTCTCGTCGATCCTGCGGTTCGCGGGCGGGCTGCACCTGGTGAGCGGCCGCATCGTGATCGAGGCGGAGCTGGACACGGCGATGGCGGCGCGCCGCCTGAAGCGGGACATTCTGGAGATCTTCGGACACAGTTCCGAACTGATCGTGATGGCCCCCGGCGGGCTGCGGCGCGGCTCGCGCTTCGTGGTGCGGGTGGTGGCCGGCGGCGACCAGCTGGCCCGCCAGACGGGCCTCGTGGACGGCAGGGGTCGCCCCATCCGGGGCCTCCCCCCGCAGGTGGTCTCCGGCGCGACCTGTGACGCGGAGGCGGCCTGGCGCGGCGCCTTCCTGGCCCACGGCTCGCTGACCGAGCCCGGCCGGTCCTCCTCCCTGGAGGTCACCTGCCCGGGTCCTGAGGCGGCGCTCGCCCTGGTCGGCGCGGCGCGCCGGCTCTCCATCGCGGCGAAGGCGCGCGAGGTGCGGGGCGTGGACCGGGTCGTCGTCCGCGACGGCGACGCGATCGGCGCCCTGCTGACCCGGCTCGGCGCCCACGAGTCGGTGCTGGCCTGGGAGGAGCGGCGGATGCGGCGCGAGGTCCGCGCCACCGCCAACCGCCTGGCCAACTTCGACGACGCCAACCTGCGCCGTTCGGCGCGGGCCGCGGTCGCCGCAGGGGCCCGGGTGCAGCGCGCCCTGGAGATCCTCGCCGAGGAGGTGCCCGAGCACCTCGCCGCCGCGGGCCGGCTCCGCATGGAGCACAAGCAGGCCTCCCTGGAGGAGCTGGGCGCGCTCGCCGACCCGCCGCTGACCAAGGACGCGGTGGCCGGACGGATCCGCAGGCTGCTCGCGATGGCCGACAAGCGGGCGCAGGACCTGGGCATCCCCGGGACCGAGTCCAACCTGACCGAGGAGCTCGACGACAGCCTGGTCGGCTGACCGGGTCCCGTCACCGTACGGAATCCCGAACTCCACCCTGCCGGTGCCTTTCTGAGGCACCGGCAGCTTTTTCGTACCCGCGCGAGGCACCCTTGACAGGCCCATGGGCGCCCATGAGCCTGGCGTCTGTTCACCTACGTGGCAGGCAACAGCAAGGGGGGCTCATGAGACGCAGAGCGAGATCGATCCTCGCCGCGGCTTCACTGCTGATCGCTGGAGTGGCGGCGGCACCCGTCGCCGGAGCGCAGCCGAACGACCGGGACGGCGGCGACGCCCTCTCCGTATGGCGCGCCGAGGTCACCAAGGAGCAGGTTCCGCTGCTCCTCGACGCCGGGGCCGACGCCCACGAGATGACCGAGCAGGTGCCCGACAAGGGCTCCGCGACGGTCGAGCTCTTCCTCACCGACCGGCAGGCCGGTCAGCTGCGCGGCCAGGGCGTCGAGCTCGCCGAGCACACCCTGACCGAGCGGGCCGAGCAGCGGAACGCCGCCGCCGGAGACGGCGTCTTCCGCCCGTACGGCGGCCCGGACGGCCTCAAGCAGGAGATCCTCGACACCGCCAGGGCCAACCCGGGCATCACCAAGGTCGTCTCCATCGGCAAGACCCTCAAGGGCCAGGACATCCTCGCCCTCAAGGTCAGCAAGGGCGCCACCCGCGTCAAGGACGGCTCGAAGCCCGCCACGCTGTATCTGTCGAACCAGCACGCGCGCGAGTGGATCACCCCCGAGATGACCCGGCGGCTGCTCCACCACTACCTCGACGGCTACGGCAAGGACGAGCGGATCACCCGCATCGTCGACTCCACCGAGCTGTGGTTCGTGCTCTCCGCCAACCCGGACGGCTACGACTTCACCCACGCCGACCCCGACAACCGGCAGTGGCGCAAGAACCTCCGCGACAACGACGGCGACGGGCGGATCGCGCCCGGCGACGGCGTCGACCTCAACCGCAACTTCGCCTACAAGTGGGGCTACGACAACGAGGGCTCGTCCCCCGACCCGGCCGACGAGACCTTCCGCGGCACCGGACCCATGTCGGAGCCCGAGACCAAGGCCCTGGACGCCTTCCAGAAGCGGATCGGCTTCTCGTACGGCATCAACTACCACTCGGCCGCCCAGCTCCTGCTCTACGGCGTCGGCTGGCAGGTCGCCACCGACACCCCCGACGACATCGCCCTCAAGGCGCTCGCCGGCACCCCGCAGAAGTCCGCCGTGCCCGGCTACCGGCCGCAGGTCTCCTCGGAGCTGTACATCACCAACGGCGAGGCCGACGGACACGCCGCCAACGTCAACGGCATGCAGATGTTCACCCCGGAGATGTCGACCTGCGCCACGGCCTCCCGGGTCGACCCGAACGACGCCTGGAACCCGGCCGACTGCGCCTCCGTCTTCACCTTCCCGGACGACGAGAAGCTGATCCAGGCCGAGTTCGCCAAGAACATCCCCTTCGCGCTCGCCGTCGCCGAGAGCGCCGCCCGCCCGGACCGGCCCGTCTCCCCGGTCGGCACGGAGGCCCCCGACTTCACCCCGGCCGCCTTCACCACCTCCTACGCCCGCGGCGGGGAGCAGGAGGTCGCCGTCACCGCGCGCAAGTCCCTGCGCGACAAGACCCTCACCTACCGGATCAACGGCGGCCGCACCCACCGTGAGGAGCTCGACGCCTGGGAGGGCGGCGAGACCTACGGCGGCGATGACAACCTCTACTTCGACGAGTACCGCGCCGAGGTCGAGGGCGCCAGGCCCGGCGACTCCGTCGAGGTCCGGTTCACCGCCCGCACCCGCGAGGGCCGGGCCACCGCCTCCGTCCCCTTCACCTACAAGGTCGCCGAGCGGCCCCGCGGCGACGTGCTCGTCCTCGCCGACGAGGGCGGCACCACCGCGGCCCGCCACACCGCCGCGTACGTGAAGGCACTCGCCGACAACGGCCGCTCCGCCGCCGTCTGGGACGTCGCCACCCAGGGCACCCCGGACGCCCTCGGCGTGCTCTCCCACTTCCGTACCGTGGTCTGGTACACCGGCGCCGAGCGGCCCTCCGGACCCACCCAGCTCGCCGTCCGCGCCTATCTCAACGAGGGCGGCAAGCTGATCAACGCCGGCGAGAAGTCCGGCGGCCTCACCCAGGTCGGCCGGGCCGAGACCAACGACTTCGCCCAGTACTACCTCGGCGCCTACCACCGGGCCGGCCTCGGACAGCCGACCGCCTTCGGCGGCACCGGCGCCTTCGCGGGCACCGGCGCGAACCTCGGCCCCGCCGCCGACAACCCGCTGGACAACGCCGGCGCGTACACCGTCACCTCGGACACCCTGCAGCCGGAGGAGTTCCCGCAGTTCGCGAGCAGCGCCTCCGCCGGTGACTACCCCGGCGTCCGCACCCCCTTCGAGCCCGCCGAGGGCACGACCTTCGCGGCCGTCAAGCACACCGACAACACCTGGGCCCGGCTCAGCAGGACCGTCGACCTCACCGGCGTCGCCGCCGCGGCAGCGCCGCGCCTCGACTTCCAGGTCAGCTACGACACCGAGCCCGGCTACGACAACCTCGTCGTCGAGGCCCACACCGTCGGCCAGGACGACTGGACGACGCTGCCCGACACCAACGGCGGCACCTCCACCGCACCCCCGGCCGACTGCGGCGAGGGCTACTACCTCCGCGGCCACCCCTTCCTCGCCCGCTACCTCACCGTCGGCGAGGACGGCTGCGCCTCCACCGGCACCACCGGCTCCTGGAACGCCTTCACCGGCCCCTCCAACGGCTGGCGGCAGGCCTCCGTCGACCTGAGCGCCTGGGCGGGCAAGCGGGTCGAGCTCTCGATCGCGTACGTCTCCGACCCCGGTACGGGAGAGACGGGCGCCTTCGTCGACGACACCCGGCTCGTCACCGGCACCACCACGGAGGCGGAGGGCTTCGAGACCGGCCTCGGCGCGTGGACCGTACCGGGCGCCCCGGCCGGCAGCCCCGGCAACGGCTCCGACTGGACGCGCTCCGCGGCGCTCTTCCACTCCCAGGCCGCGGTCACCACCCGTGACACCGTCCTCCTCGGCTTCGGTCTGGAGCACGTGCCCGGCGCGGCCGAGCGGGGACGGCTCCTCGGCCGCGCCCTCGCGGTGCTCCGGCGCTGACGGAGAGTAGTGGGGGCAAAGGTCCCACGGCGGCCCGTACCCGTTGGTAGGTACGGGCCGTCGGCCTTTCGTCCTCACTTTCCGGGCACGCGCGGATGCGCTCGATGTCACTCGGGGGGTCCCGGAGAGGTAGGGTCGTAAGCGGTCGGGGACATCCCTAAAAACAAAAATCTCGCCGGCGTCGAGCACACCGGCGTACCTAACGAGGAGATCGGTTCGTGACGATCCGCGTAGGCATCAACGGCTTTGGCCGCATCGGCCGGAACTACTTCCGCGCGCTCCTTGATCAGGGTGCTGACATCGAGATCGTGGCCGTCAACGACCTGGGTGACACCGCGACCACCGCGCACCTTCTGAAGTACGACACCATCCTGGGACGCCTCAAGGCCGAGGTCACCCACACCGCCGACACCATCACCGTCGACGGCCGCACCATCAAGGTGCTCTCCGAGCGCAACCCGGCCGACATCCCCTGGGGCGAGCTGGGCGTCGACATCGTCATCGAGTCGACCGGCATCTTCACCAAGAAGGCCGACGCCGAGAAGCACATCGCCGGCGGCGCCAAGAAGGTCCTCATCTCGGCTCCGGCCAGCGACGAGGACATCACCATCGTCATGGGTGTCAACCAGGACAAGTACGACGCGGCCAACCACCACGTCATCTCGAACGCGTCCTGCACCACCAACTGTGTCGCGCCGATGGCGAAGGTCCTCGACGAGAACTTCGGCATCGTCAAGGGCCTGATGACCACGGTCCACGCGTACACCAACGACCAGCGCATCCTGGACTTCCCGCACAAGGACCTGCGCCGCGCCCGCGCCGCCGCGGAGAACATCATCCCGACCACGACCGGTGCCGCCAAGGCCACCGCCCTGGTCCTCCCGCAGCTCAAGGGCAAGCTCGACGGCATCGCGATGCGCGTCCCGGTCCCGACCGGTTCCGCCACCGACCTGGTCGTCACCCTCGACCGCGAGGTCACCAAGGACGAGGTCAACGCCGCGTTCAAGAAGGCCGCCGACGACGGCGACCTCAAGGGCATCCTGTACTACACCGAGGACCCGATCGTGTCCTCGGACATCGTGAGCGACCCGGCCTCCTGCACCTTCGACGCCTCCCTGACGATGGTCCAGGAAGGCACCACGGTGAAGATCCTGGGTTGGTACGACAACGAGTGGGGTTACTCCAACCGTCTCGTCGACCTCACCGTCTTCGTCGGCGGCCAGCTCTAAACTTCAGGGCAGGCTTTCGATGTGAGCAGGGCTCGGGCAGCGCAACGCCGCGCTGTACGAGCCCTGTCTCGTGTGCTCCACCGCGTACCAAGGAGTCTGTGACAGATGAAGACGATCGACGAGCTTCTCGCCGAAGGCGTCTCCGGCAAGCGGGTGTTCGTCCGCGCCGACCTCAACGTGCCCCTCGACGGCACGACCATCACCGACGACGGCCGCATCCGTGCCGTCGTCCCCACGGTGAAGGCGCTCGCCGACGCAGGCGCCCGCGTCGTGGTCGCCTCGCACCTGGGCCGCCCCAAGGGCGCCCCGGACCCGGCGTTCTCCCTCGCCCCGGCCGCCGCTCGCCTCGGTGAGCTGCTCGGCGCCGAGGTGGCCTTCGCGACCGACACGGTCGGCGAATCCGCCACCGCCGCCGTCGCCGGCCTCGCCGACGGCGGGGTCGCCGTGATCGAGAACCTCCGGTTCAACGCCGGCGAGACCTCGAAGGACGACGCCGAGCGCGGCGCCTTCGCGGACCAGCTGGCCGCCCTCGCCGACGTGTACGTCGGCGACGGCTTCGGTGCCGTGCACCGCAAGCACGCCTCGGTCTTCGACCTCCCGGCGCGCCTCCCGCACGCCGCGGGCTACCTCATCGCCACCGAGGTCGGTGTCCTGAAGAAGCTCACGGACGACGTCAAGCGGCCGTACGCGGTCGTGCTGGGCGGCGCCAAGGTCTCCGACAAGCTCGGGGTCATCGACCACCTCCTGGAGAAGGCCGACCGCATCCTCATCGGCGGCGGCATGGCGTACACCTTCCTCAAGGCCAAGGGCCACGAGGTCGGCATCTCGCTGCTCCAGGAGGACCAGATCCCGACGGTCCTGGAGTACCTGGCGCGCGCCGAGAAGCGCGGCGTGGAGTTCGTACTCCCCGTCGACGTCCTGGTCTCGCCCAGCTTCCCGGACCTCAAGACCAAGGCTCCGGCCAACCCGACCACGGTCGCCGCGGACGCCATTCCGGCGGACGAGGAGGGCCTGGACATCGGCCCGAAGACCCGTGAGCTCTACGCCTCGAAGCTCGCCGACGCGGGAACCGTCTTCTGGAACGGCCCGATGGGCGTCTTCGAGCACCCCGACTACGCCGAGGGCACCCGGGCCGTGGCCCAGGCGCTCGTCGACTCTGAGGCCTTCACGGTGGTCGGTGGTGGCGACTCCGCCGCCGCCGTGCGCATCCTGGGCTTCGACGAGAAGGCATTCGGCCACATTTCGACCGGCGGCGGCGCCTCCCTCGAGTACCTCGAGGGCAAGACGCTCCCCGGCCTCGCCGCACTGGAGGACTGACCCACATATGAGCACCCGCACCCCGCTGATGGCGGGCAACTGGAAGATGAACCTCAACCACCTCGAGGCCATCGCCCACGTCCAGAAGCTCGCCTTCGCGCTGACCGACAAGGACTACGACGCCTGTGAGGTCGCGGTCCTGGTCCCCTTCACCGACCTGCGGTCCGTCCAGACCCTGATCGACGGCGACAAGCTCAAGATCAAGTACGGCGCCCAGGACCTCTCGGCGCATGACTCCGGTGCCTACACCGGTGAGATCTCGGGCGCGATGCTGGCCAAGTTCAACTGCGCCTACGTGGCCGTCGGCCACTCCGAGCGCCGCCAGTACCACGCGGAGAACGACGAGGTCTGCAACGCCAAGGTGAAGGCCGCCTTCAAGCACGGCGTGACCCCGATCCTCTGCGTCGGCGAGGGCCTGGACATCCGTAAGGCCGGCCAGCAGGTCGAGTACACGCTCGCCCAGCTCGACGGCGGTCTGAAGGACGTCCCGGCCGAGCAGGCCGAGACGATCGTGATCGCGTACGAGCCGGTGTGGGCCATCGGCACCGGCGAGGTCGCCACCCCCGAGGACGCGCAGGAGGTCTGCGGGGCGATCCGCGGCCGTCTCGCGGAGCTGTACTCGCAGGAGCTGGCCGAGAAGGTCCGCATCCAGTACGGGGGCTCGGTCAAGTCCGGCAACGTGGCCGCGATCATGGCGCAGCCGGACGTCGACGGCGCCCTCGTGGGCGGCGCGGCGCTGGACGCCGAGGAGTTCGTCAAGATCGCGCGCTTCCGCGACCAGTGAGTATGCGGTAGCGGAGTTACGTCGTACCCTAGCGGGGGTCGGGCAGGTGCCCGGCCCCCGTCCGTATAAGTCCGAGGAAGTTGGTCCAGCCGTGGTTATGGGGTTCTCGATCGCCCTGCTCGTCTTCAGCGGGCTGCTGATGCTGCTCGTACTGATGCACAAGGGAAAGGGCGGCGGTCTCTCCGACATGTTCGGTGGCGGCATGCAGTCGTCCGTCGGTGGCTCCTCGGTCGCCGAGCGCAACCTGGACCGGATCACCGTCGTGGTCGGTCTGCTCTGGTTCGCCTGCATTGTGGTACTTGGTCTGCTGATGAAGTTGGACGGGTAACTCCGAACACTGGACGCGCGTTGGGCCTTACGTAGACTGGGGCATCTTCGAGCACCATCACGCAGGGAGTTACGACCGTGGCAAGTGGCAACGCGATCCGGGGAAGCCGGGTCGGAGCGGGGCCGATGGGCGAGGCCGAGCGGGGCGAATCGGCGCCGCGCGCCCGCATCTCCTTCTGGTGCTCGAACGGGCACGAGACGCAGCCGAGCTTCGCCAGCGACGCGGCGATCCCGGAGACCTGGGACTGCCCCCGGTGTGGCTTCCCGGCCGGTCAGGACCGGGACAACCCGCCGGACCCGCCGCGCACGGAGCCGTACAAGACCCACCTCGCCTATGTGCGGGAGCGGCGCAGCGACGCGGACGGCGAGGCGATCCTCGCCGAAGCGCTGGCCAAACTGCGCGGCGAGATCTGAGCATGGTGTGAAGAAGTGACAAGCGGGCCTTGCCTGCGAACTCTGTTCGCAGGCAAGGCCCGTTCGTCGTCTCCAGGCCGCCCGCGTCGCGTTGTCAGTGGTCTCCTCTACGGTCGTTCGTGCAGGGGATCACCGACGCGGGGGGAGCGCCATGACGGCGACGGAAGCAGTGACGGCCAAGGCCGTGCCCGACTGGCGGGGCGGCTTCGGGAGGCTCTGGACGGCGGCCGTCGTCTCCCGGTTCGGCGACTCGCTGCGCACCGCCGCCCTGCCCCTGCTCGCCGCCTCGCTCACCGCCGACCCCGTCCTCATCGCCTCCGTCACCGCCTGCGGCTTCCTGCCCTGGCTCCTCTTCGGACTCCTCGGCGGCGCCGTCGCCGACCGGGTCGACCAGCGACGGGCCATGTGGGCCGTCGACCTCGTCCGCGGCGCGCTCATGGCCGCGTTCGCCGCGGCCGTCGCGCTCGGACACGCAACGATCGCCCTGCTGCTCGTCCTCGCCTTCGCCCTGACGACCCTGCAGACCCTCTTCGACAACGCCGCCACGGCCCTTCTGCCCGCCCTCGTCCCCACCGAGGCCCTGGCCGCCGCCAACGCCCGCCTGATGACCGGTCAGCAGTTCGCGGGCGGCCTCCTCGCCGCGCCCCTCGTGCCCGCCCTGCTCCTCGCCGGGGACGCCGTACCGTACGTGGCCGACGCCGCCACCTACGTCCTCGCCGCGCTCCTCATCGCCTCCCTGGGAACCGGCGCCCCCGAGCGGCCGCCCCGCCCGGCCGGGTCCAACCTCCGCAAGGAGATGGCCGAAGGGCTCGCCACCCTCCGCCGGGACCGCCCCCTGAAGTGGCTCTGCACCGCCACCACTCTCTGCAACGTCGGCATGGGCGCCCTCATCGCCACCCTCGTCGTCCATGTGACGGACGGGCTCCACGCCGGAAACGCCGCCTACGCGGCCACCATCACCGCCTACGCGGTGGGCGGCGTCGCCGGCGGCTTCCTCGCCCGCCGCCTCGCCGAACGGACCGGACGGATACGCGCCGTGGCTCTCGCCGGGACGGTCCAGACGGGCTGCCTGGTCCTCATGGGGGCCGTCCCCCTGCTCGCGGTATCGGTCGCGGCCATGGCGGTGTTCGGCTTCATGGGGACGGTGTGGAACGTCAACCAGACGACCCTCATGCAGGAGCGCGCCCCCGACGGGATGCTCGGCCGCATCGCCGCCGCCTTCCGCACCCTCGCCGTCGCGGGCGCCCCGCTCGGGGCGCTCCTCGGGGGCGCCGCGGCCGCCGGTTGGGGACCGCACACACCCGCCCTGCTCGCGGCGGCGCTGTTCGCGCTCGCCGTAGCGTCGTTGGCCCCCCTGATCAACTAGGTTGGAGGGGCAGCGGGGCAGACATACGAGAAGAAGTGGGCGATGTCCGAGATGAACAACCAAGGCCGCACCAGGCTGAACCGGCTGCCCGAGTGGGCCGCCCTCGGCAAGCACCGTGAGCAGCTGGGCGACACCCGTCTCCGCGAGCTCTTCGCCGCGGACCCGGCCCGCGGCACCGACCACACCCTGCGGGTCGGCGACCTCTACCTGGACTACTCCAAGCACCTCGTCACCGACGAGACGCTGACCCTGCTGCGCGACCTCGCCGCCGCCACCGGCGTGGCCGAGCTGCGCGACGCCATGTTCCGCGGCGAGAAGATCAACACCACCGAGGACCGCGCCGTCCTCCACACCGCGCTGCGCGCCCCGCGCGAGGCCGTCATCGAGGTCGACGGGGAGAACGTCGTCCCCGCGGTCCACGCCGTCCTCGACCGGATGGGCGCCTTCGCCGACAAGGTCCGCGCGGGCGAGTGGACCGGCCACACCGGCAAGCCGGTCAAGAACATCGTGAACATCGGCATCGGCGGCTCCGACCTCGGACCCGCCATGGCCTACGAGGTCCTGCGCTCCTTCACCCAGCGGGACCTGACGCTCCGTTTCGTCTCCAACGTCGACGGCGCCGACCTCCACGAGGCCGTCCGCGACCTCGACCCGGCCGAGACGCTCTTCATCGTCGCCTCGAAGACCTTCACCACCATCGAGACGATCACCAACGCCACCTCCGCCCGCGACTGGCTCCTCGCCGGTCTGGGGGCCGGTCAGGAGGCCGTAGCCAAGCACTTCGTGGCCCTCTCGACCAACGCGGAGAAGGTCGCCGGGTTCGGCATCGACACCACCAACATGTTCGAGTTCTGGGACTGGGTCGGCGGCCGCTACTCCTACGACTCCGCCATCGGCCTCTCCCTGATGATCGCCATCGGCCCGGAGCGCTTCCGCGAGATGCTCGACGGTTTCCACCTCGTCGACGAGCACTTCCGCACCGCCCCACCCGAGGAGAACGCGCCGCTGCTGCTCGGCCTCCTCGGCGTCTGGTACGGCGCGTTCTTCGACGCCCAGTCGCACGCCGTCCTGCCGTACTCCCACTACCTGTCCAAGTTCACCGCCTACCTCCAGCAGCTCGACATGGAGTCCAACGGCAAGTCGGTGGACCGCGAGGGCAACCCCGTCGACTGGCAGACCGGCCCCGTCGTCTGGGGCACCCCCGGCACCAACGGGCAGCACGCCTACTACCAGTTGATCCACCAGGGCACCAAGGTCATCCCGGCCGACTTCATCGGCTTCGCCCGGCCCGTCGCCGACCTGCTCCCCGGCCTCGTCGCCCAGCACGACCTGCTGATGGCCAACTTCTTCGCCCAGACGCAGGCCCTCGCCTTCGGCAAGACGCCCGAGGAGGTACGCGCCGAGGGCGTCGCCGAGGAACTCGTCCCGCACAAGACCTTCCAGGGCAACCACCCGACCACCACGATCCTGGCCGACGCGCTCACCCCGTCCGTCCTCGGCCAGCTGATCGCGCTCTACGAGCACAAGGTCTTCGTCCAGGGAGCCATCTGGAACATCGACTCCTTCGACCAGTGGGGCGTCGAACTCGGCAAGGTCCTCGCCAAGAAGATCGAGCCGGTCCTGACGCGGGGCGAGGGCGCCGAGCAGCTCGACAGCTCGACCGCCGGCCTCGTCACGGCCTACCGCGCCCTGCGCGACCGGGGCTGACCGTATGACGGGGGAGAACGCGGTGCGGCTGCGGCCGCCCAGGAACGCCGTGGACGAGCGGGCCGTCGCCTGGTGGCGCAGCCGGCTCCTGGTGACCACCGCCGTGCCGGTGGTGGTCCTCGCCGTCCTCGGCGCGCTCATCGGGCCCGCACGGTTCTGGCTGCTGCTCGCGGCCGGGGCCGTCGCGGCCGTCGGCCTCGCCTGCGCCGCGTTCTTCCCCGCCTGGTGGTTCCGGGTGCACCGCTGGGAGATCACCGACGAGGCCGTCTACGTCCGCACCGGGGCCCTGTGGCAGGAGTGGCGGATCGCCCCGATGTCCAGGATCCAGACGGTCGACACCGTACGCGGCCCGCTGGAGCAGCTCTTCCGGCTCGGCACCGTCACGGTGACCACCGCCTCCTCGAAGGGCGCGCTCCGCATCGAGGGCCTCGACCACGAGCTCGCCGCCGAGCTCGGCGAACGGCTGACGGCCCTCACCCAGGCGACCCCAGGGGACGCCACATGAGCGGAGACGTGCCCGCCGCGGACGCGACCGCCCCAGGCCGGGAGAAGCGTCCCGGTGAGGAGTGGCGGCGGCTCGACCGGCGCATGCTCCTGGCCACCGCCGCCGTCCTGTGCGGCGTGGCCGGCGGCGCCGGGCTGCCCGCCGCGCTCGGCCTCGCCGGATCCAGGCCGCTGTGGCAGGCCCTCTCCTGGGTCCTCGCCGGAGCGTTCCTCCTCGTCCTCGGCGGCACCGTCGTCGACTACGTCCGCTGGCGTCGCACCCGCTACCGGATCGGCCCCGAGAGGGTCGAGCTCCACACCGGGCTCCTGCTGATCAAACGCCGCTCCCTGGCCCGCGAGCGCATCCGCAGCGTCGACCTCACCGCCAACCCCCTCCAGCGCGTCCTCGGCCTCGTCAAGGTCCGCATCGGCACCGGCGAGAGCACCGGCGGCAGCGAGTCCACGCTCGAACTCGACCTGGTCACCCGAGCCGAGGGCGAGCACCTGCGCCACGAACTCCTCGCCCGCACGACCACCGGCCCCGAGGACCTGCCGCACGAGGGCGCCCTCGCCACCGTCGACCCGCGCTGGATCCGTTACGCCCCGGTCTCCTTCCTCGCCCCCGCCCTCGGCGGCGCGGCGGCCGGAGCCGTCATGCAGGTCAGCGAGTGGTTCGGCGCCCAGGCAGAGGTCATCGACTGGATAGGGGACCGCTTCCGGGACGTCTCCGTCACCTGGATAGTCATCGACCTGATTCTCCTCGCCACCGTCGTGGGAGCCGTCGGATCCCTCGGGCTCTGGGTCGAGATGTGGTGGAACTACCGACTGGAGCGCGAGCCCGGCGGCACCCTGCGCGTCCGCCGCGGCCTCCTCACCGCCCGCTCGGTCTCCATCGAGGAGCGCCGGCTGCGCGGGATCGAGCTCGTCGAGCCGCTGGGGGTACGTCTGTTCGGCGCCGCGCGCGTCGACGCCGTCGCCACCGGCCTCGCCAAGGACGACGGGGACAAGCACGCCGACCTCAAGAACCTGCTGCCGGCCGCGCCCCGGGAGACCGCCGACCGCGTCGCCGCCCAGGTCCTGCGCGAGCCCGAACCGCCCACCGGGGCGCCGCTCGCCGCCCACCCCCGTGCCGCCCGCACCCGCCGGCTGGGCTGGGCCCTGTGGTCCGTCGCCGCCCCGGTCGCCGTCCTCGCCGTCCTCGGACTCCTCCGCACCCCGGTCCTGCTGTACGTGGCGGCCGGCTGCGCCGTGGTCCTCACCCCGCTCGCGCTGCTCCTCGCCCTCGACGCGTACCGCGGTCTCGGACACGGCGTCAGCGGCGCCTATCTGGTGACCCGTTCGGGTACGGTCCGACGCGCCACGGTCGCCCTCCAGCGCTCCGGCGTCATCGGCTGGACCGTCAAGCAGTCGTACTTCCAGCGCCGCGCGGGCGTCCTCACGCTGACCGCCACGACGGCGGCGGGCGAGGGCGCGTACGACATCTACGACGCGGGTGAGACCCAGGGCCTGGTCTTCGCCGCCGAGGCCGTACCGGACCTCCTCGCGCCCTTTCTCGAGCCCGTACCGACGCCGGAGGCCCGGTCCACCGAGGGGTGAACCGGGCCTCCGGGTCGTGCGTCAGGCCGAAGCAGGCGGATACAGGCTCCGCGGCAGCTCCGAGGCCGCCGCCGCGTCGAGCAGCCACAGCGTGCGCGAGCGGCCGTAGGCGCCGGCCGCGGGGGCCTGCACCTCGCCCGCGCCGGACAGCGCGATCGCCGCGGCCTTCGCCTTGTCCTCGCCGGCCGCGAGCAGCCAGACCTCCTTGGCCGCCCTGATCGCCGGAAGCGTCAGCGAGATCCGGAGCGGCGGCGGTTTGGGAGCGCCGTGCACCCCGACCACCGTCCGCTCGGTCTCGCGAACCGCCGGCAGCTCAGGGAAGAGCGAGGCCACGTGCGTGTCAGGTCCGACGCCCAGCATCAGCACGTCGAACGCCGGCACGCCGGCACGGTCGGCGGGACCGGCCGCGGCGGCCAGCTCCTCCGCGTACGCGGCCGCGGCGGCGTCGACATCACTGCCGTACGCGCCGTCCGAGGCCGGCATCGCGTGCACCCGCGCCGGGTCCAGCGGGACCCGGTCGAGCAGCGCCTCACGGGCCTGGGTGACGTTCCGCTCGGGGTCGCCCTCCGGCAGGAAACGCTCGTCGCCCCACCACAGGTCGAGCCGCGACCAGTCGATGGCGTCCCGGGCGGGCGCCGTACCGAGCGCCGCGAGCAGGCCGTTGCCGTTGCGTCCGCCGGTCAGCACGACCGAGGCGGAGCCGCGGGTGGCCTGGGCGTCCACGATCCGGGTGATCAGCCGGGCCGCGGCGGCCTGCGCCATCAGCTCCTTGTCGCGGTGGACGACCAGCTGAGGGGTGCTCACTTGGCCGCCGCCTTCTTGGCCGGGGCCTTCTTCGCGGCGGGCTTCGCGGGGGCCGGGGCCGCCGACTCCACGACCACGACGGCCTCGGCGGCCGCCTGGGCGACGGACTCGTCGACCGACTCGGGAGCGACGGTCGCCGCCTCCTCGTCGAGCCGCTCGAGACCGAACTTGAGCGCCGTCGCGTAGGTGTCGTCCGGGTCGAGCCGGCGCAGCTCCTCCGCGATCAGCTCGGCCGTGTCCCGGCGCTTGAGCGCCACGCCACGGTCCGGCTGCCCCTGGATGGAGAGCGTCGCGAGCGAGCCGTCCGGCCGGTCGAGCACGATCGGACCGGAGCTGGTCTCCATCCGTACGGAGGTGAGACCGGGCCCCGCCGAAGCCGAGCGCCGCACCGGCACCTGCAGCCGCTCGGCCAGCCACATCGCGAGCAGCTCGACGCTGGGGTTGAACTCCTCGCCCTCGACCTCGGCCGAGGTCACCTCGCACACGACCTGGTCGAGCGCGGCGGCGAGCATCGAGCGCCACGGGGTGATCCGGGTCCACGAGAGGTCCGTGTCGCCCGGGGTGTACGTGTCCGCCCGCGCCGTCAGCTCCTGGATGGGCTGCTCGGCGGCGTACGTGTCGGTCACCCGGCGCTGGGCGAGCGCGCCCAGCGGGTCGTTCGCCGGGTCGGTCGGCGCGTTCACCGGCCACCAGACGACGACGGGGGCGTCCGGGAGGAGCAGCGGAAGCACCACCGACTGGGCGTGGTCGACGACCTCGCCGTACAGCCGGAGGACAACCGTTTCGCCGGTGCTGGCGTCGGCGCCGAGGCGGACCTCGGCGTCGAGTCGTGCCTTGGCGCGGTCCCGCGGGGAGCGCGAGACCCGCTTGATGACGACGAGGGTCCGCGAGGGGTGCTCGCGGGACGCCTCGTTTGCCGCCTTCAGCGCGTCGTAGGCGTTCTCCTCGTCGGTGACGATGACGAGGGTGAGCACCATGCCGACGGCCGGCGTGCCGATCGCCCGCCGCCCGAGCACCAGCGCCTTGTTGATCTTGGATGACGTGGTGTCCGTCAGGTCGGTCTTCATGGCCGGCGCCAGCTCCGTCCGTCTCGTGCGAGCATCTCGTCCGCCTCGACCGGACCCCAGGTCCCGGACTGGTACTGCGCGGGCTTGCCGTGCCTGTCCCAGAACTGCTCGATCGGGTCGAGGATCTTCCAGGACAGCTCGACCTCCTCGACTCGCGGGAAGAGGTTCGAGTCGCCGAGCAGGACGTCGAGGATGAGCCGCTCGTACGCCTCGGGGCTGGACTCCGTGAAGGACTCGCCGTAGGCGAAGTCCATCGACACGTCCCGGATCTCCATCTGGGTGCCGGGCACCTTGGAGCCGAACCGCACCGTCACGCCCTCGTCCGGCTGGACCCGGATCACGATGGCGTTGCGGCCGAGTTCCTCGGTCGCGGTGTGGTCGAAGGGGGAGTGCGGGGCGCGCTGGAAGACGACCGCGATCTCGGTGACGCGACGGCCCAGGCGCTTGCCCGTACGGAGGTAGAAGGGGACGCCCGCCCAGCGGCGGTTGTCGATCTCCAGCTTCACGGCCGCGTAGGTGTCGGTCTTCGACTGGGGGTCGATGCCGTCTTCCTGGAGGTAGCCGACGGCCTTCTCGCCGCCCTGCCACCCAGCCGCGTACTGGCCGCGGACCGTGGTCTTCCCGAGGTCCTTCGGCAGCTTCACCGCGCCGAGGACCTTGGTCTTCTCGGCGGCGAGCGCGTCGGCGTCGAAGGAGGCGGGCTCCTCCATCGCGGTCAGCGCGAGCAGCTGGAGCAGGTGGTTCTGGATGACGTCACGGGCGGCGCCGATGCCGTCGTAGTACCCGGCCCGGCCGCCGATGCCGATGTCCTCGGCCATCGTGATCTGGACGTGGTCGACGTACGACCGGTTCCAGATCGGCTCGAAGAGGGTGTTGGCGAAGCGGAGCGCCAGGATGTTCTGGACGGTCTCCTTGCCGAGGTAGTGGTCGATCCGGAAGACCGCCTCGGGCGGGAAGACCTCGTGGACGACCTCGTTGAGCTCCTTGGCGGAGACCAGGTCGTGGCCGAAGGGCTTCTCGATGACCGCGCGGCGCCAGGAACCGTTCTTCTGGTCGGCGAGGCCGTGCTTCTTCAGCTGCTGGACGACCAGCGGGAAGAACTTCGGCGGCACGGAGAGGTAGAAGGCGAAGTTGCCGCCGGTGCCCTGCGCCTTGTCCAGCTCCTCGACGGTGGACTTCAGCTTCTCGAAGGCCTCGTCGTCGTCGAAGTCGCCCTGGACGAACCGCATGCCCTGGATCAGCTGCTGCCACACCTCCTCGCGGAACGGGGTGCGCGCGTGCTGCTTGACGGCCTCGTAGACCTCCTGCGCGAAGTCCTCGTCCTGCCACTCACGGCGGGCGAAGCCGATGAGCGAGAAGCCCGGCGGCAGCAGGCCGCGGTTGGCCAGGTCGTAGACGGCGGGCATCAGCTTCTTACGGGACAAATCGCCCGTGACGCCGAAGATCACCAGGCCCGACGGCCCCGCGATACGCGGGAGCCGTCGGTCGGCGGCGTCACGGAGCGGGTTGGCTCCGTCGACTGCGCTCAAAGTGCTTACGCCTCCGCGGGTACGCGGCGCGAGAGCTCCGCCTCGGTGGACTTGAGGAGGTCGTTCCAGGACGCCTCGAACTTGTCGACGCCCTCGTCCTCGAGGAGCTGCACGACCTCGTCGTAGCTGATGCCCAGCTCCGCGATGGCCGCCAGCTCCGCGCGGGACTGGTCGTACGTGCCGCGCACGGTGTCACCGGTGACCTCGCCGTGGTCGGCGGTGGCCTCCAGGGTGCCTTCCGGCATGGTGTTGACCGTGCCCGGGGCGACCAGGTCCACGACGTACAGCGTGTCCTTGTACGCCGGGTCCTTGACGCCGGTCGAGGCCCACAGCGGACGCTGCTTGTTGGCCTGCGCCTTGTCGAGGGCGGCCCAGCGCTCCGAGGAGAAGACCTCCTCGAACGCCTCGTAGGCCAGGCGGGCGTTGGCCAGCGCGGCCTTGCCCTTGAGCGCCTTGGCCTCGTCCGTGCCGATGCCGTCCAGGCGCTTGTCGATCTCCGAGTCCACACGGGACACGAAGAAGGACGCCACCGAGTGGATCTTCGAGAGGTCGAGGCCGCGCTCGCGGGCCTTCTCCAGGCCCGCCAGGTAGGCGTCCATGACCGCGCGGTAGCGCTCGAGGGAGAAGATCAGCGTCACGTTGACGCTGATGCCGAGGCCGATGACCTCGGTGATCGCCGGCAGACCCGCCTTGGTCGCCGGAATCTTGATGAGCGTGTTGGGGCGGTCCACCAGCCAGGCCAGCTGCTTGGCCTCGGCGATGGTGGCGACCGTCTCGTGGGCGAGACGGGGGTCGACCTCGATGGAGACCCGGCCGTCCTGGCCGTCGGTCGCCTCGAAGACCGGCCGCAGGATGTCGGCGGCGTCGCGGACGTCCGCCGTCGTGATCATGCGGATGGCCTCGTCGACGGTCACCTTGCGGGCGGCGAGGTCGGCGAGCTGCTGCTCGTAGCCGTCACCCGAGGAGATGGCCTTCTGGAAGATCGACGGGTTCGTGGTCACACCGACCACGTGGCTCTGGTCGATGAGCTCGGCCAGGTTGCCGGACGTGATCCGCTTGCGCGAGAGGTCGTCCAGCCAGATCGCGACGCCTTCGTCGGAGAGGCGCTTGAGAGCGTCTGTCATGAGAATTGCATCTCCATTAAGTCGTACGTATGGGCGTCAGCGCGCGGCGGCGTCGAGAGATTCCCGCGCGGCGGCGACGATCGCCTCCGGCGTGAACCCGAACTCGCGGAAGAGGACCTTCGCGTCCGCCGAGGCACCGAAGTGCTCCAGCGAGACGATCCGGCCGGCGTCCCCGACGTACCGGTGCCAGGTGAGACCGATGCCGGCCTCGACCGCGACGCGGGCCTTGACCGACGGCGGCAGGACGGAGTCCTTGTACGCCTGGTCCTGCTCCTCGAACCACTCGACGGACGGCATCGAGACCACCCGGGTCGGGACACCGGCGGCCTGGAGCTGCTCACGGGCCTCGACGGCCAGGTGCACCTCGGAGCCCGTGCCGATCAGCACGACCTGGGCCTCGCCGCCCTCGGCGTCGAACAGTACGTAGCCGCCCTTGGCCGCGTCGTCGTTCGGCGCGTAGGTCGGCACGCCCTGGCGGGTGAGGGCGAGACCGTGCGGAGCGCCCTTGCCGAAGACCTTGGTGTGCCGCTTCATGATCTCGCGCCAGGCGATCGACGTCTCGTTGGCGTCGGCCGGGCGGACCACGTTCAGACCCGGGATCGCGCGCAGCGAGGCCAGGTGCTCCACCGGCTGGTGGGTCGGGCCGTCCTCGCCGAGGCCGATCGAGTCGTGCGTCCAGACGTACGTCACCGGCAGGTGCATCAGGGCCGACAGACGCACGGCGTTGCGCATGTAGTCGGAGAACACCAGGAAGGTGCCGCCGTAGATCCTGGTGTTGCCGTGGAGCGCGATGCCGTTCATCTCGGCGGCCATCGAGTGCTCGCGGATGCCGAAGTGGATCGTGCGGCCGTAAGGGTCGGCCTCCGGCAGCGGGTTGCCCTCGGGCAGGAACGACGAGGTCTTGTCGATCGTCGTGTTGTTCGAGCCGGCCAGGTCGGCCGAGCCGCCCCACAGCTCCGGGAGGACCGCGCCAAGCGCCTGGAGGACCTTGCCCGAGGCGGCACGGGTGGCGACACCCTTGCCCGGCTCGAAGACGGGGAGCTTCTCCTCCCAGTCGGCCGGCAGCTCGTTCGCCTGGATGCGGTCGAACTCCGCCGCCCGCTCCGGGTTGGCCGTACGCCACTCCGCGAGGGACTTCTCCCACGCGACGCGGGCCTCACGGCCACGGTCGCCGAGCGAGCGGGTGTGCGCGATGACCTCGTCGGTGACCTCGAAGGTCTGCTCCGGGTCGAAGCCCAGGACACGCTTGGTGGCCGCGATCTCCTCGTCGCCGAGCGCCGAGCCGTGCGAGGCCTCGGTGTTCTGCGCGTTCGGCGCGGGCCAGGCGATGATCGAGCGCATCGCGATGAACGACGGACGCTCGGTCTCGGCCTCGGCGGCCCTGACCGCCGCGTACAGCGCGGCCGGGTCCAGGTCGCCGTTGGCCTGCGGCTCGACACGCTGGACGTGCCAGCCGTACGCCTCGTACCGCTTCATCGTGTCCTCGGACACGGCGGTCTCGGTGTCGCCCTCGATCGAGATGTGGTTGTCGTCCCACAGCAGGATCAGGTTGCCGAGCTTCTGGTGGCCCGCGAGCGAGGACGCCTCGGCGGAGATGCCCTCCTGCAGGCAGCCGTCACCGGCGATCGCGTAGATGCGGTGGTCGAACGGGGAGGTGCCGGGGGCCGCCTCCGGGTCGAACAGACCGCGCTCGTAACGGGCGGCCATCGCCATGCCCACGGCGTTGGCGACACCCTGGCCCAGCGGGCCCGTCGTCGTCTCGACCGCGGCCGTGTGGCCGTACTCCGGGTGACCGGGGGTCTTCGAACCCCAGGTGCGGAAGGCCTTCAGGTCGTCCAGCTCAAGACCGAAGCCACCCAGGTACAGCTGGGTGTAGAGGGTCAGGGACGAGTGGCCCGCGGAGAGGACGAACCGGTCGCGCCCGACCCACTCGGGGTCGGCCGGGTCGTGGCGCATCACCTTCTGGAAGAGGGTGTACGCGGCGGGCGCGAGGCTCATCGCCGTACCGGGATGGCCGTTGCCGACCTTCTGTACGGCGTCCGCGGCCAGGACGCGGGCGGTGTCGACAGCCCGCTGGTCCAATTCGGTCCACTCGAGGTCTGTGGTGGTCGGCTTAGTGCTCACCCTGGGTCAGGGCTCCTCTCCACATGTTCTGAAGCCGGTGACTGAGGGTGTACCGGCGGTGTCGAGCCTACCCCCGAAGGAGCCCCCTCTTTTCGTGCCCAGGCCCCTCAAATGAGCGGACAGAGCAAGACTGCCGGTGGCCGTGTGACTTCGCCTCCCGAACGGTGTCCACGCCTTGGGACACACCCCTCCAACACGACCCCACCCCCGCGAAGATCGGCGTCTGGGCAACGTCTACAGTGGCGTGGTACGCGCAAGCTTCACCCCGTCTTCATACGGGGAGCTTGCTGGGAATTTCTCTGTCAGGGGTGTGCGTGACGGCCGTCGAGTCCCGACCCGCAGGGGTCGTCTTGACTCCCAGCCCGGGGGGCCATCGGCCGTTCGGGGCCCGCGTCAAGGCATACGTGGCGCTGACCAAGCCGCGGATCATCGAGCTTCTGCTCATCACGACCGTTCCGGTGATGTTCCTCGCCGAACAGGGCGTGCCGAACCTGTGGCTGGTACTCGCCACCTGCTTCGGCGGCTACCTGTCGGCGGGCGGCGCCAACGCGCTGAACATGTACATCGACCGCGACATCGACGCCCTCATGGACCGCACCTCCCAGCGCCCGCTGGTCACCGGCGTACTCACGCCGCGTGAGGGCCTGGTCTTCGGCCTCAGCCTCGCGGTGATCTCCACGCTCTGGTTCGGGCTGCTGGTCAACTGGCTCTCCGCCGCGCTCTCGCTCGGCGCGCTCCTCTTCTACGTGGTCGTCTACACGATGATCCTGAAGCGGCGCACCGCCCAGAACATCGTCTGGGGCGGCATCGCCGGCTGCCTGCCGGTGCTCATCGGCTGGTCGGCCGTCACCAACTCGATGTCGTGGGCCGCGGTCATCCTCTTCCTCGTCATCTTCTTCTGGACGCCGCCGCACTACTGGCCGCTGTCCATGAAGGTGAAGGACGACTACGCGCGCGCCGGCGTGCCGATGCTGCCGGTCCTCGCCTCCAACAAGGTCGTGGCCAAGCAGATCGTCGCCTACAGCTGGGTGATGGTCGCCGTCTCGCTGCTGCTGACCCCGCTCGGCTACACCGGCTGGTTCTACACGGCCGTCGCGCTGCTCACCGGCGGCTGGTGGCTGTGGGAGGCGCACGGGCTGCTCAACCGCGCGAAGTCGGGCGCGACCGGCGCGAAGCTCAAGGAGATGCGGCTCTTCCACTGGTCCATCACCTATGTCTCGCTGCTCTTCGTGGCGGTCGCGGTGGACCCCTTCCTCCGCTGAGGCCCTTTCAGCGCTCAGATGATTCGTTCGGCCGACGGCCGGGTCACGTGGGATAGACCACGTGGCCCGGCCGTCGCCAGTCGATCTACCCCTCGGTAGCATCCTTGGCATGGCAGAAACGAAGCAGGAAGAGCGCAGGGCGGCCAGGCTCGCGAAGCAGATCCGGGCGTTCTCCGCGGAGCACGGCGGCGCCGAGGGGCAGCTCGCCCACATCGGCCAGGCGGGGACCCGGATCGTCCTCGTCGGCACGGACGGCGGCTGGGGCGACCTGGTCGCGCCCACGTACCCGATCGCGCGGCAGGCCGCCGAGAAGGCCGGTCTGACCCTCCACGACGAGTTCGACGGCGAGTTCGCCGCCAAGGTCGTCACCGGCCCGTACGAGTGGAGCCGGATGGCCGGTATCCAGCTCGGCGGCCCCTCCAACAGCTGAGGCAACAACCTCGCGCGGGGCTCACCCGTTAGGACGTGTGGAGACACGTCCACGCAGGGAGCCCCCCGAGATGATCGACACGCCGAGCCTGGTGGACCAGTACTGCCGGGGAGTGCTCCGTACGGAGCTCGGCCTCGGCACCTTCGAGACGCGTCTCGGCGCGCACCTCGGCGACCGGCGTGACGGTCCGCCGGGGCTGCCCGCCGCCGGGACGACCTTCTTCGATACGCAGACGGGTTTCGCCGTACGGCGCTGGTGTCCGCCGCTCCTCGGCCTCGAACCGCACTGCCCGCCGGCCCGCTACCTCGCCCGCCGCCGTGAGCTCGGCGTCGTCGAGGCGGGCCGCCGCCTCCTGAGGGCCTCCGGGATCTCCACCTATCTGGTGGACACGGGGCCCGCCGGCGACCTGACCCGGCCCGCCGAGCTCGCCGTCGCGGGCGCCGCCGAGGCCCACGAGATCGTCCGGCTCGAACCCCTCGCCGAACAGGTCGCCGACACCTCCGGGACCGTCGACGCGTTCCTCGCGAACCTCGCCGAGGCCGTCCACGGGGCCGCCGCGAGCGCCGTGGCCTTCACCTCCGTGGAGGGCGTACGCCGCGGTCTCGCGACGGCCCCCGAACCGCCGGGACCGGGGGAGGTGCGCGGGGCGGCGGGGCGCTGGCTGGCCGGACGACCGGCGGGCGGGCGGCTCACGGACCCCGTCCTGCTGCGTCATCTCCTCTGGATCGCGGTCACCGCGGGGCGCCCGCTCCAGCTGCACACGGGGGACCGGGACCCCGCCGTCCTCGGCGGCTTCGCCGACGCCACGACGGGGCTCGGCACCGATCTCGTCCTGCTCCACGCCTACCCGCACCATCGCGCGGCGGCGCACCTCACGGCCGTCCATCCGCATGTGTACGCGGACCTCGGCCCCGTCCTCGCCCACACCGGGGCCCGGGCGGCGGCCGTCCTCGCCGAGGTCCTGGAACGGGCGCCGTTCGGCAAGCTGCTGTTCTCCAGCGGCGCCCACGGACTGCCCGAACTCCACGTCGTCGCCGCCGGCGTCTTCCGCTCGGCGCTCACGCGGGTGCTCGGGGAGTGGGTGATGGAGGGCGCCTGGTCCCGCGCGGACGCCCAGCGCGTCGCCACGATGATCGCGGCGGGGAACGCCCGGCGGGTGTACCGGCTGGGCTAGGGCTGTCCGACAATCGGCGTCGGACAGGCCCTGGTCCGCGGTCCGTTCAGACGGTGGTGGTGAGTTCCGGGTCGGCCTGGGCCGGGATCTCGGCCGTGGGCGTCGGACGCTCGCGCATGCTCAGGGCGAGGCGCAGCACCGCGATCCACATCAGCGAGGAGCCGAGCATGTGGACGGCGACCAGGACCTCGGGGACCCCGGTGAAGTACTGGACGTAGCCGATGCCGCCCTGGGCGAGCAGCACGAGCAGCAGGTCGCGGGCGCGGGCCCGGGTGTCGTCCGGGGCGTCCACCACGCGCAGGACGAGCCACATGGCGAGCGCGAGCGCGCAGACGACCCACGCGGCGATGGCGTGGAGGTGGGCGGCGTCCGTCCAGTTCCACGGCATGCGCGGGACCTCGCTGCTGTCACCGGCGTGCTTGCCGGCGCCGGTCACCGTCGTACCGAGCGCGATGAGCAGACCCGAGGTGACGGCGAGCGCCCACGACAGCTTGCGGACCGGGCGCGGCACGCGCGGCCGGGGGGCGGTGTCGCCCTCGCCGGTCCGGTGCCAGGTGATGACCGCCACCGTGAGCAGGGCGTTCGCGGCGAGGAAGTGGCCGGCGACCGTCCACGGGTTGAGGCCCATCCACACCGTGATGCCGCCGATGACGGCGTTGCTCATCACGATCCAGAACTGCGCCCAGCCCCAGCGGGTGAGGTTCCGGCGCCACGGCTTGGTGGAGCGGGCGGCGATGATCGCCCAGCCGACGGCCGCCGACAGGACGTACGTCAGCATCCGGTTGCCGAACTCGATCAGGCCGCGGTAGCCCTGCTCGGGCGTGACGATGAGGCTGTCTTCCGTGCACTTCGGCCAGGTGTCGCAGCCGAGACCGGAACCGGTCAGCCGGACCGCGCCACCGGTGACGATGATGAACACGCTCATCACGACGGCGGAGAGCGCGGCGCGCCGGAGCGTCCGGGGGGACGGGGTCCAGCGCTGGGCGATGTAGGCGAGGGGGGTCAGCACGGGCCCCATCGTAGGACGGGGCTTGTGCACGCTTTCACGAGGGGGGTGGCTTGGGGGGAAACGTCACCCTCTGAACCCCGTCGGCTACTCCCAGCGGAAGAACTTCGCCGCCGCTCCGAGGCCCAGGACCGCCCAGACCGCCAGGATCAGCGCGTTGCCCCAGGGCATCGTGGCGCCGTTCTGGAGGACGTCCCGGAGGCTGTCGGAGAGGGCGGAGATCGGGAGCAGTTCCAGGAGGGAGCGGGCCGGTTCGGGGAACCTGTCCAGCGGCACGACGACCCCGCCGCCGACCAGGAGCAGCAGGAAGACCAGGTTGGCGGCGGCCAGGGTGGCCTCCGCCTTGAGGGTGCCCGCCATGAGCAGCCCGAGGCCGGAGAAGGCGGCCGTGCCGAGGACCAGGAGCAGCGCGACGGAGAAGGGGTCGCCGTGCGGGGACCAGCCGAGGGCCAGGGCGATCGCCGTGAGGAGCGCGACCTGGAGGACCTCGGTGACCAGGACGGCGAGCGTCTTGGCGGTCATGAGGGCCCAGCGGGGGAGCGGTGAGGCGCCGAGCCGCTTGAGGACCCCGTACCGCCGCTCGAAACCGGTGGCGATGGCCTGGCCGGTGAAGGCGGTCGAGAGCACGGCGAGCGCGAGGACGCCCGGGGCGAGGAAGTCGACGGCCTTGTCCGTGCCCGTGTCGACGATGTCGACGGTGGAGAAGAGGACGAGGAGCAGCGACGGGATGATCACGGTCAGGAGCAGCTGCTCGCCGTTGCGCAGCAGCATCCTGGTCTCCAGGGCCGTCTGCGCCGCGATCATCCGGCCGACGGGCGCGGCGCCCGGCCTGGGGGAGTAGGTGCCCGTGCTCATGACCGGAGTTCCTTGCCTGTGAGCTCAAGAAAGACGTCTTCGAGGGTGTGGCGTTCGACGGAGATGCCCCCGGGCATGACGCCGTGCTGGGCGCACCAGGTGGTGACCGTGGCGAGCAGCTGGGGGTCGACGGTGCCGGTGATCCGGTACGTGCCCGGGAGGGGCTCCGCCGCTGCCGTGCCGTCCGGCAGCGCCTTGAGCAGTGAGCCCAGGTCGAGCCCGGGGCGGCCGGTGAAGCGCAGGGTGTTCTCGGCGCCGCCGCGGCAGAGCTGCTCGGGGCTGCCCTGGGCGGCGACCCGGCCGGCGTCGACGATGGCGACGTCGTCGGCGAGCTCCTCGGCCTCCTGCATGAAGTGGGTGGTGAGGACGACCGTCACGCCGTCGGCGCGCAGCTCGCGCACGAGGTCCCAGGTGGCGCGGCGGGCCTGCGGGTCGAGTCCGGCGGTCGGCTCGTCGAGGAAGACGAGCTCGGGGCGGCCGACGACGGCCATGGCGAGCGCGAGGCGCTGCTGCTGGCCGCCGGAGAGCCGGCGATAGGTGGTGCGGCCGCAGGAGTCGAGGCCGAGCCGCTCGATCAGGGCGTCCACGTCCAGGGGGTGGGCGTGCAGCGTGGCCATGTGGCGGAGCATCTCGTCGGCCCGGGCGCCGGAGTAGACGCCGCCGGACTGGAGCATCACGCCGATCCGGGGGCGCAGGGCGGCCGCGTCGGCGACCGGGTCGAGGCCGAGGACGCGGACGGTGCCGCCGTCGGGCCTGCGGTAGCCCTCGCAGGTCTCGATCGTGGTCGTCTTGCCGGCCCCGTTGGGGCCGAGGACGGCGGTGACGGTGTGCGCCCGCACGTCGAGGTCGAGGCCGTCGACGGCGGTCTTTTTTCCGTACCGCTTGACCAGGCCGCTTACACGGACGGCGCTGTCGACGGACTCGTTTCCCATGGGCGGAAGTCTAGAGAGGAGTCGAAGGTCCTCCCGGCGCGGGGGCCCGGGGGGCGCCCCGCCGGGAAGGCGCGGTACGGGCGGCGGAGGCCGTGTGGCCTGCGCGGACGCGGTCGGCCGGGGTCCGGTGGCGGGGTGGAACAGGCCTCGGATTCGTCCTACGAATGATCGTTTCCGCAGGTCAGGTAAGCCTTACCTGAGTGATGCACGGCACCGCCGCCGCCATGGGCGCCGCTTGTCAGTCCCCGATTAATTACGCAACAATGGCGTTGTGAAAAACGTTGGCGCGGCTCCGGTGGAGGAACTCGCGACCCGAGAGCGTTCCACGCGCAACCGGGTCGCGCGGTCGATCCTGGACCACGGCCCCTCGACCGTCGCCGATCTGGCCGAGCGGCTGCGCCTCACCCAGGCCGCCGTCCGCCGCCACCTCGACTCACTGGTCGGGGACAACGTCGTCGAGGCCCGGGAGAAGCGCGTCTACGGCGCCCGTGCCCGCGGCCGCCCCGCGAAGATCTTCGCGCTCACCGACTGCGGCCGGGACGAGTTCGACCAGTCGTACGACTCACTGGCCGTCGAGGCGCTCCGCTGGATCGAGCGCAACGCCGGCGGGGAGGCGGCCGTCGCCGCCTTCGCCCGCGACCGGATCGAGACCCAGGGCGACACGTACCGGGAGGCCGTGGAGACGGCCGACCCCGCCAGGCGGACCGAGGCGCTTGCCAAGGCCCTGACGGCGGACGGGTACGCTGCCACTGCGCGGAACGCGCCGGTCGGCGAGCAGCTCTGCCAGCACCACTGCCCGGTCGCCCACGTCGCCGAGCAGTATCCGCAGCTGTGCGAGGCGGAGACGGAGTTCTTCTCCCGCCTCCTGGGAACGCACGTCCAGCGTCTGGCCACCATCGCGCATGGTGACGGCGTCTGCACGACGTTCATCCCGCACAGCAGCCCACAGACCACTTCACCAGCATCTGTCAGTACGGCCGGGAGGAACCCCGCATGACCACCGAGATCAGCCACCCCGAGCTTGAGGGCCTGGGTCGGTACGAGTACGGCTGGGCCGACTCCGACACGGCCGGTGCCACGGCCAAGCGCGGTCTGAACGAGGATGTCGTCCGCGACATCTCCGCGAAGAAGAACGAGCCCGAGTGGATGCTGAACCTGCGCCTCAAGGGTCTGCGGCTCTTCGGCAAGAAGCCCATGCCGACCTGGGGCTCCGACCTCTCCGGCATCGACTTCGACAACATCAAGTACTTCGTGCGGTCCACCGAGAAGCAGGCGGAGTCCTGGGAGGACCTGCCGGAGGACATCAAGAACACGTACGACAAGCTCGGCATCCCCGAGGCGGAGAAGCAGCGCCTCGTCGCCGGTGTCGCCGCCCAGTACGAGTCCGAGGTCGTCTACCACCAGATCCGCGAGGACCTGGAGGAGCAGGGCGTCATCTTCGTCGACACCGACACGGCGCTGAAGGAGCACGCGGAACTCTTCAAGGAGTACTTCGGCACCGTCATCCCCGTCGGCGACAACAAGTTCGCCTCGCTGAACACGGCCGTGTGGTCCGGCGGCTCGTTCATCTACGTCCCCAAGGGCGTGCAGGTCGAGATCCCGCTCCAGGCCTACTTCCGTATCAACACGGAGAACATGGGCCAGTTCGAGCGGACGCTGATCATCGTCGACGAGGACGCCTACGTCCACTACGTCGAGGGCTGCACCGCCCCGATCTACTCCTCCGACTCGCTGCACAGCGCCGTCGTCGAGATCATCGTGAAGAAGGGCGGCCGCTGCCGCTACACGACCATCCAGAACTGGTCGAACAACGTCTACAACCTGGTGACCAAGCGCGCCGTCGCCTACGAGGGCGCCACCATGGAGTGGGTCGACGGCAACATCGGCTCCAAGGTCACCATGAAGTACCCGGCCGTCTACCTCATGGGCGAGCACGCCAAGGGCGAGACCCTGTCCATCGCCTTCGCGGGCGAGGGCCAGCACCAGGACGCCGGCGCCAAGATGGTGCACATGGCTCCGAACACCTCCTCGAACATCGTCTCCAAGTCGGTGGCGCGAGGCGGCGGCCGCACCTCCTACCGCGGTCTCATCGAGATCGGCGAGGGTGCCCCGGGCTCCAAGTCCAACGTGCTCTGCGACGCGCTGCTCGTCGACACGATCTCCCGCTCGGACACGTACCCCTACGTGGACGTGCGCGAGGACGACGTCTCCATGGGCCACGAGGCCACCGTCTCGAAGGTCTCCGAGGACCAGCTCTTCTACCTGATGAGCCGCGGCCTCACCGAGTTCGAGGCCATGGCGATGATCGTCCGCGGCTTCGTGGAGCCCATCGCCAAGGAACTCCCGATGGAGTACGCCCTGGAGCTCAACCGGCTGATCGAGCTGCAGATGGAAGGCTCGGTCGGCTAAGGCCTTCCGCCCCACCGAACGCAGCGACTGATTTCTTTTACGCAGGAAGAGAGCAACACGACAGCCATGGCTGAGGCTCAGAACATCCCGGCGGGCTCCACCACCGCCGGCTCGATCGCGGTGGCCGCCGAGTCCACCGTCGCCACGCGCATGAGCGCGCCCCCCTCCTTCGACGTCGCGGACTTCCCCGTCCCGCACGGCCGTGAGGAGGAGTGGCGGTTCACGCCGCTGGCGCGCCTGCGCGGCCTCCACGACGGCACCGCCGTCGCGTCCGGCGAGGGCGTCAAGGTCGCGATCGAGGCCCCCGAGGGCGTCACCGTGGAGACCGTCGGCCGCGAGGACGAGCGTCTCGGCAAGGCCGGCAAGCCGGTCGACCGCGTCGCCGCCCAGGCGTACTCCTCCTTCGAGAAGGCCTCGGTCGTCACCGTCGCCAAGGAGGCCGTCCTCACCGAGCCGATCCGCATCGCCGTGCACGGCGAGGGCGGCGTCGCCTTCGGCCACCAGGTCATCGAGCTCGGCGCCTTCGCCGAGGCCGTCGTGGTCATCGACCACACCGGTGACGCGGTGCTCGCCGCCAACGTCGACTACGTCCTCGGCGACGGCGCCAAGCTGACCGTCGTCTCCGTCCAGGACTGGGACGAGAAGGCCGTCCACGTCGCCCAGCACAACGCGCTGGTCGGCCGCGACGCCTCCTTCAAGTCGGTGGTCGTCACCTTCGGCGGCGACGTCGTCCGCATCCACCCGCGCGTGGCGTACGCGGCCCCCGGCGGCGAGGCCGAGCTCTTCGGTCTGTACTTCACCGACGCCGGCCAGCACCAGGAGCACCGCCTCCTGGTGGACCACAACACCCCGCACTGCAAGTCCAACGTGGCCTACAAGGGCGCGCTGCAGGGCCAGGACGCGCACGCCGTCTGGATCGGTGACGTGCTCATCCAGGCCGCCGCCGAGGGCACCGACACGTACGAGCTCAACCGGAACCTGGTCCTCACGGACGGTGCCCGGGTCGACTCCGTGCCGAACCTGGAGATCGAGACCGGCGAGATCGCCGGCGCCGGTCACGCCTCGGCCACCGGCCGCTTCGACGACGAGCAGCTCTTCTACCTGATGTCGCGCGGCATCCCGGAGACCGAGGCCCGCCGCCTCGTCGTCCGCGGCTTCTTCGCCGAGCTGGTCCAGCAGATCGGTCTGCCGGACGTCCAGGAGCGCCTCCTCGCCAAGATCGAGGCCGAGCTGGAGGCCTCCGTCTGATGGCCTTCGTCCGAGTCTGCGCGCTGAGCGAGCTGGAGGCCGACACCCCGAAGCGGGTCGAGGTCGACGGCACGCCGGTGTCGGTCGTGCACACCGAGGGCGAGGTGTTCGCGATCAACGACATCTGCTCGCACGCGAACGTCTCCCTCTCGGAGGGCGAGGTCGAGGACTGCGCCATCGAGTGCTGGTTGCACGGGTCGAGCTTCGACCTCCGCACCGGAAAGCCCTCCGGCCTTCCCGCGACGCGCCCCGTGCCCGTATACCCCGTAAAGATCGAAGGGGACGATGTGCTCGTCTCCGTCACCCAGGAGTCCTGAGTCACCCATGGCAACGCTTGAAATCCGCAACCTGCACGTCTCCGTCGAGGCCGAGAACGGCCCCCGCGAGATCCTCAAGGGTGTCGACCTGACCATCAAGCAGGGCGAGACCCACGCCGTCATGGGCCCCAACGGCTCCGGCAAGTCGACCCTGGCGTACTCGCTCGCCGGCCACCCGAAGTACACGGTCACCGGCGGCACCGTCACCCTCGACGGCGAGGACGTCCTGGAGATGTCGGTCGACGAGCGCGCCCGCGCCGGCGTCTTCCTGGCCATGCAGTACCCGGTCGAGGTCCCCGGTGTCTCGGTCTCCAACTTCCTGCGCACCTCCGCCACCGCCATCCGCGGCGAGGCCCCCAAGCTGCGTACCTGGGTGAAGGAGGTCAAGTCCGCGATGGAGCAGCTCCAGATGGACCCGGCCTTCGCCGAGCGCAACGTCAACGAGGGCTTCTCCGGCGGTGAGAAGAAGCGCCACGAGATCCTCCAGCTGGAGCTCCTCAAGCCGAAGATCGCGATCCTCGACGAGACCGACTCCGGCCTGGACGTCGACGCGCTGCGCCAGGTCTCCGAGGGCGTCAACCGCGTCCGCGAGACCGGTGAGGTCGGCACCCTGCTGATCACGCACTACACGCGCATCCTGCGCTACATCAAGCCCGACTTCGTTCACGTCTTCTCCGAGGGCCGCATCGTCGAGTCCGGCGGCGCCGAGCTCGCCGACAAGCTGGAGAACGAGGGCTACGAGGCCTACAGCACGAAGGGTGGCGCATCCGCGTGACTTCTGCCCATCAGGGGCTCTCCGGCCTCCTCGACACCGAGGCGATCCGCAAGGACTTCCCGCTCCTGGATCGCGTGGTCCACGACGGCAAGAAGATCGTGTACCTGGACTCCGCGGCGACCTCGCAGAAGCCGCGCCAGGTGCTCGACGCGCTGAACGAGTACTACGAGCAGCACAACGCCAACGTGCACCGCGGCGTCTACCTGGTCGCCGAGGAGGCGACGGCGCTGTACGAGGGCGCCCGTGACAAGGTCGCGGCGTTCATCAACGCGCCGAGCCGCGACGAGGTGATCTTCACGAAGAACGCCTCGGAGTCGCTCAACCTCGTGGCCAACATGCTGGGCTGGGCCGACGAGCCCTACCGCGTGGACCACGATACCGAGATCGCCATCACGGAGATGGAGCACCACTCCAACATCGTGCCGTGGCAGCTGCTCTCGCAGCGCACGGGTGCGAAGCTGAAGTGGTTCGGCCTCACCGACGACGGCCGTCTCGACCTCTCGAACATCGAAGAGGTCATCACCGAGAAGACCAAGATCGTCTCGTTCACGCTGGTCTCGAACCTGCTGGGCACGATCAACCCGGTCGAGACGATCATCCGGCGTGCGCAGGAGGTCGGTGCGCTGGTCTGCATCGACGCCTCGCAGGCGGCCCCGCACATGGTGCTCGACGTGCAGGCGCTCCAGGCCGACTTCGTGGCCTTCACCGGTCACAAGATGGTCGGCCCGACCGGCATCGGCGTGCTGTGGGGACGGCAGGAGCTCCTGGAGGACCTGCCGCCCTTCCTCGGCGGCGGCGAGATGATCGAGACCGTCTCGATGCACTCCTCGACCTACGCTCCCGCCCCGCACAAGTTCGAGGCGGGTACGCCCCCGATCGCCCAGGCCGTCGGCCTCGGCGCGGCCGTGGACTACCTCTCGGCGATCGGCATGGAGAACATCGCGCGCCACGAGCACGCGATCACGGAGTACGCCGTCCGGCGCCTCCAGGAGGTCCCAGACCTGCGGATCATCGGCCCCACCACGGCCGAGGACCGCGGCGCGGCGATCTCCTTCGTCCTGGGTGACATCCACCCGCACGACGTGGGTCAGGTGCTCGACGAGGAGGGCATCGCGGTCCGGGTCGGCCACCACTGCGCGCGGCCGGTCTGCCTGCGGTACGGAATTCCCGCGACCACGCGAGCGTCGTTCTATCTGTACTCCACGCCCGCCGAGGTCGACGCTCTCGTCGCGGGTCTGGAGCACGTACGGAACTTCTTCGGGTAGGGGCTGGTCGTGAAGCTGGATTCGATGTACCAGGACGTCATCCTGGACCACTACAAGCACCCGCACGGGCGCGGTCTCCGGGACGGCGACGCCGAGGTGCACCACGTCAACCCGACGTGCGGCGACGAGATCACGCTCCGCGTCAAGTACGAGGGCTCGCGCATCGCGGACGTCTCGTACGAGGGTCAGGGCTGCTCGATCAGCCAGGCTTCGGCCTCGGTCCTGAACGAGCTGCTCGTCGGCAAGGAACTGGCCGAGGCGCAGAAGATCCAGGGCACCTTCCTGGAGCTGATGCAGTCCAAGGGCAAGATCGAGCCGGACGACGCCATGGAGGAGATCCTGGAGGACGCGGTCGCGTTCGCGGGCGTCTCCAAGTACCCGGCCCGTGTGAAGTGCGCGCTGCTCAGCTGGATGGCGTGGAAGGACGCGACCGCCCAGGCGCTGGGTGACGACGTGGAGAGGAAGTCGGCATGACCGAGAACGCTGGGGCCACGATGAAGCCGGCCTCCGAGGAAGAAGTCCGCGAGGCGCTGTACGACGTCGTCGACCCCGAGCTGGGCATCGATGTGGTCAACCTCGGTCTGATCTACGGCATCCACATCGACGACTCGAACGTCGCGACGCTGGACATGACCCTGACGTCGGCGGCCTGTCCGCTGACCGATGTGATCGAGGACCAGGCGAAGTCCGCGACGGACGGCATCGTCAGCGAGCTGAAGATCAACTGGGTCTGGATGCCGCCGTGGGGTCCGGACAAGATCACGGACGACGGCCGCGAGCAGCTGCGCGCGCTCGGCTTCAACGTCTGAGACGTCGCGGTCCGGAACACGGACCCGTACGAACGGCCGTGCCCTTCGGGGCACGGCCGTTTCGCGTGTCCGGACGCCGCCGGTGTCCGGACGTCCGTCAGTACAGGCCCGCGGCCCGGGCGAGGTCCGGGGCCAGGTTCTCCTTGCGGATGCGCAGGTCGACGTAGAGCAGGGCCGTCACCAGCGGGGGGAAGACGGAGACGAGCAGCTGGCTGACCAGCTGCCCGACGAGCAGGAACGCGAAGACCACCGCGAAGCCGGCGATCACCGAGGTCGGCTCGCCGCCGGAGAAGTCGACGGCCGTCAACGGCGCCGTCGCCGCCACCGAGAGCGTCTGCTGGACGAGCCAGCTGACGAAGGCGGTCACGAGAGCGACGAGCAGCAGAATGCCGAAGGAGCGCCACCAGGAACCGCGGATCAGGGTCGAGGAGCGGCGCATCGAGGCGATCACGCCCTGGCCCTCCATCACCGCCGCCGCCGGGGCCAGGCTGAACTTCACCCAGAGCCAGAGTGCGAGCGGGGTGACGAGCAGAGCGGCGAGCCCCCCGCCGACGAAGACCGTGAGCATCACGCCTATCGGGCTGCCGCCGTCGAAGCTGGCCAGCATGGCGATGACCGTCGCGAAGAACACCGCGACCACGAGCAGTGCCGGCAGGCTCGTCAGGATCATTGTGCCGAGGACCGTCGGCATCCGGGCCCAGGAACGGCGCCAGAGCGCGCCGAAGGTGGTCGGACGGCCGAGGACGGCCTCCTGGATCACGGCCGGGCAGGCCGCCGCCGTCAGGGCGTTGGCGCAGAGGATCGCGATCACACCGGCGATCCAGACGCAGGCGAAGGCGACGATCAGCGGCCCGACGTCGTCCCGCTGCGGCTTCTGGCCGGCCGGCAGGTCGAACACGGCGGGGAAGAGGTCGCCCACGGCCGCGTACGCGATGAGCATCGCCGCTCCCACGAACAGGATCGCCGTGCCGTAGACGGCTGCGGTGACGCCGACCAGCGTCTTCCAGTGGCGTCCGAAGGCGGTGAAGGCGCCGGAGAGGATCTCGCCGAGGCCGAGCGGTGCCAGGGGTATGGCTCCGGGTCTCGGGGGTGGAGGCGGCGGGTAGCCGTAGCCGTAAGGCGGCGGGCCAGGGGGAAACGTCATGCGGGACACCGTATCGGTCGCCGAACGCCCGCTCGGACGCGGTGATGTGTACATCCGTACGCAGCGCTGTGTACGCTCGTACACATGGGTTACGGACTGCTGGCGGGCGCCATCGTGGCGGAGATCCTCGCCACCACCTCGATGAAGTACAGCGACGGCTTCTCCAAGCTCTGGCCCTCGCTGATCACCGGCGCGGGCTACCTGATCGCCTTCGCCCTCCTCGCGCAGGCCCTCAAGACGCTCCAGGTCGGCACCGCCTACGCCATCTGGTCCGGCGTCGGCACCGCCGCCGTCGCCACGATCGGCATCCTCTTCCTCGGCGAGACCCTCAGCCCCGCCAAGATCGCCGGCATCGTCCTCATCGTCGCCGGGGTCGCCGTCCTCCAGCTCGGCGGCGCGCACTGATGGCCCGCGCCCGCCGCCACGACCCCGAGCGCCGCGAGCGGATCGTCGACGCGGCCCTCCGGGTGGTCGGGCGGTCCGGCATCGCCGGGCTGAGCCACCGCACGGTGGCCGCCGAGGCGGACGTGCCGCTCGGCTCCACCACGTACCACTTCGCGTCCCTCGACGAACTCCTCGTCGCCGCGCTCCGCAAGGCCAACGAGGGCTTCGGGCGGCAGCTCCGCGAGAGCCCCGCCCTCGCCGCGCCCGACACCCCCGTCGCGACCGCCCTCGCCCGGCTCCTGGGGGAGTGGATGGGCGGCGAGCGCACCGGCGTGGAGCTGGAGTACGAGCTCTACCTCGCCGCCCTGCGCCGCCCCGCCCTGCGCCCGGTCGCCGCCGAGTGGACCGAGGACGTCGTCGCCCTGCTCGCCGCCCGGACCGATCCCGCCACCGCGCGCGCCCTGGTCGCCCTCATGGACGGCATCTGCCTCCAGGTCCTGCTCACCGACGGCACGTACGACCCGGAGTACGCGCGCGAGATGCTGGCGCGGGTGCTGAATGAAGCGCCGAATCCCCCGGTCCCGGGCTCGTCGGAACCACCGACTCGCTCGACCGACACCTGAGACCGGTTGGCCCGCGCGGGGGCCCGACCGTTAGGTTTTCCGTCATGACCACTGCTCCTCGCACCACCGGCGCCGTCGCCGCCGGCCTCGCCACCATCGCCGGTGACGGCTCCGTTCTCGACACCTGGTTCCCCGCCCCCGAGCTGACCGACGCGCCCGGCCCCGCCGGTACCGAGCGGCTCACCCCCGACGAGGCCGTGAACGCCCTCGGCGACGGGGCCGCCAAGGCCCTCGGCGTGGACGCCCGCCGCGGCGTCGAGGTGGTCGCCGTCCGTACCGTCATCTCCTCGCTCGACGACAAGCCGCTCGACGCGCACGACGCCTACCTGCGCCTGCACCTGCTCAGCCACCGGCTCGTCAAGCCGCACGGCCAGAGCCTGGACGGCGTCTTCGGCCTCCTCGCCAACGTCGCCTGGACCTCGCTCGGCCCGGTCGCCGTCGACGACATCGAGAAGGTGCGGCTCAACGCCCGCGCCGAGGGCCTCCACCTCGCCGTGACCAGCATCGACAAGTTCCCGCGCATGACCGACTACGTCGTGCCCGCCGGGGTCCGCATCGCCGACGCCGACCGGGTGCGCCTCGGCGCCCACCTCGCCGCCGGTACGACCGTCATGCACGAGGGCTTCGTCAACTTCAACGCCGGCACCCTCGGCACCTCGATGGTCGAGGGCCGGATCTCCGCCGGAGTCGTCGTCGGCAACGGCTCCGACATCGGCGGCGGCGCCTCCACCATGGGCACCCTCTCCGGCGGCGGCAACGTCGTCATCTCGATCGGCGAGCGCTGCCTGATCGGCGCCGAGGCGGGCGTCGGCATCGCGCTCGGTGACGAGTGCGTCGTCGAGGCCGGTCTGTACGTCACGGCCGGCACCCGGGTCACCATGCCCGACGGCCAGATCGTCAAGGCCCGCGAGCTCTCCGGCGCCTCGAACATCCTCTTCCGCCGCAACTCGGTCAGCGGCGCCGTCGAGGCCCGCCCGAACAACGCGGTCTGGGGCGGACTCAACGACATCCTGCACAGCCACAACTGACGCGGTGACTCCGCGTCGACGGAACGCGTTAGAAGAGCGCGTCACGAGGACGCGGAGTCACTGTACGCAGGCAAGGCGAGGAGTCGACATGAGGACGAAGCCCACGGTCGCCGGAGTGCTCACGGCGGTGGCGGTACTGCTGCCGGCAGGCGTTGCCCAGGCGGACGAGACGCACACGCACCACGGTCCGACCGTCACGAACGGGCCCAGCCTCTCGCTCCACACCGGGCAGATCGACGACCCGCTGGAGGACGTCCTGGAGCACGCCGCGATCCTCGGCCGCACCTACACGACCGACTCCGCCTGAACCAGCGTCCCGTACGCACCCCGCAGCCCGTCGACCGTCTCCCGGTCGGCGGGCTGCAGCGGTTCCCGCAGCGTCCCGCCGAGCAGCGCCTTCGCGGTCACCGTGCCGGGCAGCCCCGAGGCCATCATCAGCTCGGTGAGCGGCAGCGTCAGGGCGTTGAGCCGGGCCGCCTCCGCCGTGTCGCCGGCGTCGAAGGCGTCGAGGACCGCCCGCAGTCGGCGGGGCGCCACGTTCGCCACCGTACTGACGTAGCCGGCGCCGCCGACCGCGTACAGCGGCAGGTTCAGCTCCTCGCTGCCCGAGTAGTACGCGAGCCCGGTCTCGGCGATCAGCCGGGCCGAGGCCAGGAGGTCGTACGAGCAGTCCTTCACCGCCACGATCCGCGGGTGCTCGGCCAGCCGCCGCATCGTCGCCGGCTCGACGCGCGTCCCGGTGCGGCCGGGGATGTCGTAGACCATCACCGGCAGCTCCGTCGCGTCCGCGACCTTCAGGAAGTGCGCCGCGACGGCCGCCTGCGGAGGGCGGCTGTAGTACGGGGTGACGACGAGCAGCCCGTCGGCGCCCGCCTTCGACGCCTGACGGGCCAGCTCCGCGGTGTGCCGGGTGTCGGCGGTGCCGATGCCCGTGAGCAGCGCGGGGCCCTGGCCGATCGCCGCCCGGACGGCCCGTACCAGCGCGGCCTTCTCGACGTCGGTGGTGGTCGGGGACTCGCCGGTGGTGCCGTTGAGGACCAGCCCGTCACAGCCCTCCGCGACGAGGTGGACGGCCAGCTCGGCCGCCCGGTCGAGGTCGAGCGCCCCGGAGGGGGAGAAGGGGGTGATCATCGCGCAGAGCGCGCGGCCGAAAGGGCGTTCAGTGCTCATCCGGGAAGTCTGTGCGCACACGACAGTGAAGGTCCACTTAGTTCTTCTTGTCCCGAGAATTCAGTTCCGCTGAACGATCGCCGTCTGGCGTGATCGGCGGGCGCGACGGGGGACATGGAGAACAGCACAGCATGAGCTCACACCACAGCGGCGAACAGCGCGTCGCGCTCGTCACCGGCTCGTCCTCGGGCACCGGCGCCGCCGTCGCCCGCCGCCTCGCCGAGGCCGGCATCCGGGTCGTCGTCAACTCCGCCCGCTCCGTCGAGGCGGGGGAACGCCTCGCCGCCGAACTGCCCGGCGCCGTCTGCCTCCGGGCGGACGTCACCGACGAGACCCAGGCCAAGGAGCTCGTCGAGCGGACCGTGGAGCGCCTCGGCCGCCTCGACGTCCTCGTCAACTGCGCCGGCACCACCCTCCCCCATAGCCTTAAGGGCAGGGGGGGACCCCCATCATCCCGCACGACGACCTCGAAGCCGCCTCGCCCGACGTGTGGCGGCACCTCTACGACGTCAACGTCATCGGCGTCCGGCAGACCGTCACCGCCGCCGTACCGCACCTGCGTAAGACCCGCGGCAGCGTCGTGACGATCTCCTCCCAGGCCGGGGTCCGGCCGGGCGGCAGCTCCATCCCGTACGCGGTCTCCAAGGCCGCCGTCAACCACATGACGAAGCTCCTCGCCAAGACCCTCGGCCCCGACGTGCGGGTCGACGGCGCCGACGAGGCCAAGGTAGGGATGGCGGGCCGGGGGTGCTCAGAAGCACAGGAGTGGTGGCGCGCCCGGCGTGCTCAGAAGCGCAGTTTGAAGCCGTCGTGGCTGCGTGCGAAGCCCAGTGAGGCGTAGAAGCGGTGGGCCTCGGTCCGTCGCTTGTCGCTGGTCAGCTGGACGAGCGCGCAGCCGCGTGCGCGTGCCCGCGCCACGGCCCGCTCCATCAGCTCCCGGCCGAGTCCGCCGCCCCGCCGGTCGGCCCTGATCCGGACCGCTTCGAGCAGGGCCCGCTCGGCGCCGCCCTTGCCGAGTCCGGGGATGTACGTGATCTGGAGGCAGCCGAGGACGAGTTCGCCGTCCGCGAGGACCAGCATCTCGTTGCGCGGGTCGGCCTCGATGTCCGCGAAGGCCCGCTCGTACGCCTCGGTGACGACGACCGAGCCGGGGTCCACCACCTTCTCCTCGTCGGCGAGGAGGGCGAGGACGGCGGGCAGTTCGGCGCGGGTGGCGGGGCGAAGGATCACGGCGCGGAGTCTCGCACGGGCGGCGCCCCACCGGGTCCGGCGGTACACGCCCGCGCCGAGGCTCGACGCGGGCGTGTGACGGGGGCACTTACGGGCGGAAGCGCAGGACCTGCGGGTCGTGGTCGCTGTCCTGGTCGGCGAACTCGGCGTTGACGTGGACGCTGTCGTACTCGAAGTGGTGCACGCCCGGGCTCGTCAGGATCTGGTCGAGGACCTGGCTGTTGCCCTGGTAGACGTACGAGTACCGCTCGGAGCGCGGCAGCGACTTCACCGCCGGGTACAGCGCGCCGCCGTCCGTCAGCGCCTCCGTCGTCCCGGAGAACTCGAAGTCGTTGATGTCGCCGACGACGAGGACGTCCGCCTGCTTCTCGATCGCGGCGATGTCCTTCACGAAGGCGTTCACGGCCTGAGCCTGAAGCAGGCGGTCCGCTTCGGAGGAACGGTTCGGCGGCTGGTGGTGCGAGGTCAGGCCCTCGTCGCCGCCCTTCGAGCCGAAGTGGTTGGCGATCACGAAGACCGTACGGCCGCGGAAGACGAACTCGCCCGCGAGCGGCTTGCGGCTGTTGCCCCAGGCGGTGTTCGCCGGGTCGATCCGGCCGGGCGAGAGGGTCAGCGCGGCGCGGCCCTTCGCACCCGTCACCGCGGTGGCGGTGGTGGCGTCGCCACCCGCGCGGTCCGTGAAGGAGACCCGCTCGGGGTTGAAGAGGAAGACCTGGCGGATGTTGCCGCCGGGCTGGCCGCCGTCCTTGTTGTTCTGCGGGTCGATCGAGCGCCACTCGTACGCCGGGCCGCCGGCCGCGACGATCGCGTCCGTGAACTTCTTGACCGTCTGGTCGGCGGCGACCGTACCGTCGTTCTTGGCGCCGTTGTTGTCCTGGATCTCCTCCAGGGCCAGGATGTCCGGCGAGGCGAGGTTGTCGACGACCGCCTTCGCGAGGGCGTCGAACTTCTCCTGCGGGTCGCTCGGGTCGAGGTTCTCGACGTTGTACGTCGCCACGGCCAGCTCGTTCTTGTGCTGCTTGTCCGTGGTCTCGCGCTCCAGGCCGCCGTCCTCGACCGTGCCGAGGGTGCGCGCGGTCAGCGTGTAGCCGCCGAACTGGTTGAAGTCGAGCGGGCCCTCGGTCGTGCCCGTCAGCTGGTCGCCGACGTTCGCCTTCGGGAAGGGCTGCTGGGCGAGCGGGGTCAGCGACTGGATCTGGAGCCGGCCGGTGTTCTGGGACTCGTACGAGCCGTAGACCGTGCCGCCGCGCCAGTTGCGGTTCTCGAACGGCTTCACCGTCACCCACAGCTCCGCGTACGGGTCGGTGGCGCCGACCACCCGCGAGGAGCCGATCCGGACGTTGGTGCCCTCCAGGGACTCGTAGTAGTCCAGGGCGTACGTCTCCGGGTCGAGCGTCAGACCGTTGATCGAGCCGGCGGCGGCCGGGTCGCCCTCCGGGGCGTACGCGTCGGGGACGGACCAGGCGGAGATCGTCACCGGGGCCGGGACCGGGTTGCCCTTCGAGACCACCGTGATCACCGGCTTGGAGAGCTGCGTCAGCGACTGGTTGCCGGAGTTCAGGCCGCCCGGGACGTACTCGGTGACCGTGCCGTTCAGGCTGACCGCGTCGCCGACGGCGACCGTCGGGACCGAGCTGGTGAAGACGAACAGGCCCTCACTGGTGGCCGGGTTCGCGTCGGCCTCGGGGTCCTGGATCCAGAAACCGCGCGAGCCGTAGGTGCGGACACCGGTGACGATGCCCGTGACGCCGGCGACCTGCTTGCCCACGAGCGGGGAGACGCGGGTCGTGCCCTGGATGTCGTGGATCCGGACGCCGGCGGCGCTCTCGTCGGCGGCGGCGCTCGTCGAACCGGCGAGGAGTCCGGCGGCGATTGCTGCGGCGACCACGGCGGAGACGGTCAAGGGGCCTCCCCGGCGCAGCGAGGGGACAGATCTCGGTATGGAGGAAGGCATCAGGGCTCCGGAGGGTGCTTGGAGGATCGGCAGATGAATCTACGCGCGTCAATCTCTTGCGAGAGGGGGGAACTTGTCAAGAGTCGACGGGTGTACGAAGGCTGACAGATCCATGAACCGGCGGACGTCCCCCCGGATGCGTCTACGCTGAGTACCGCTCTTTCGCCACACTCCCCCACCCCCGTCCCACCCGTACGCGTCGAGGAGACACCCCACATGTCAGCGGAGCAGCCCACCCTTCCCCCCGTTCGGCTTCCCGCGGACGCGGAGCTGGCGCGGGACGCCCTGGCCGCGCCCCTCCTCGCCCGTGCCGTGCGGCTCGCCCTCTGGGCCGGACCCGAGACGCGGGTCGGCGCGGGCGGCGAGCTCGTCGACGAGCAACTGCCGGAGGCCGTCGACGTCCTGGACCTCACCGTCGGGGCCGACGGCACGTCCCTCGAAGGCGCCGAGTCCTTCGAGGAGTCCGTCGAGGAGGCCGAGATCCTCGCGGCCGACGCCTGGCGGCTCGCCGTCGACACCGGCCTCGTCGCCGTCGAGGACGGCGCGGACGACGAGACCCCCGGCGGGGCGGGGCCCGGCGAGAACCTGGCGCTGATCACCGGCGGTTCACCCCAGGACGTCCTCGGGATCTGGCTGGACGGCTTCGACGCGGTCTTCACCGACGCCCTCGTGCCCGTCCTCGACGACCTGGACACCCTCGTCGGCGAGGACGGCGAGATCGACCTGGAGTCGCTGGACTGGGACCCTGAGATGGAGGGCGAGTTCCTGGAGGGCGTGCTCGGCAACCTCTACCTCCTCACCGTCAGCGAGGGCGGCCCCGGCGAGGGACCCGTGCCGCTGCCCGCGCTCGCCGCGTCGATGGTCGTCCCCGACGACATGGGCGAACCGACCGACGACGTCCTGGAGCAGGTCTCGGACGCGATGATGCGGCTCGACGAGCAGTTCCGCCTCCTGGAGGCCATCGGGCTCGTCGAGTACCAGCCCGTCGACGAGGCCCTGATGGCCGAGGAGGGTGAGGAGCCCGCCGCGCCGGTCGACGACGACGACGTCTCGCGGTACGGCATGGTCCGGCTCACCCCGCTCGGGCTCTACGGCGTCCGGGCCCGGATGCTCGACGTCGGCGTGGACGCGCCCGCCGTCGGCGACCTCGCCGACAAGGGCGCCGACGCGCTCCTCGGCGGGATCGCCGGATACCCCGAGGCCGCCGCCCGTGCCGAGACCGCCGCGTGGCTCTCCGGCCGTGACGTCGTGACCGCGGCGCGGGAGCTGCTGGCCGCGGCGCGGGGCGCGGACGCGGGTTCGCCGCTGCGCCGCCTCCACTGCCAGCAGGCGCTCGCCCTGGTGGGCACCGAGGCGGAGCCCGCGGTCCGCGAGGTCCTGGACGACCCGGAGCTCGGCGGCCTGGCGCGGGTCTGGCTCGCGGAGCGCGGCGCGGCGGACGTGCCCGCGCCGTCGGAGTCGATGATCTTCTGGCTGGCGATCGACACGATCGCGGCGCAGCTCGACGCGGACGGCGACCTGGAGGAGCTCCAGGAGCTGATCGAGGGGCTCACGGGCCGGCACAGCGGCTTCTTCGAAGCGGCGTGGCGGGTGGAGCACCCGGCGACGGCGGAGGTCCTGGAGGCGATGGGCCGCCTGCACCGTGACAAGACGGCGGCGAAGGAGGCCCGCAAGTCGGCCTTCAAGGCCCGGTCGCGGTCTGGGTCCTGAGGATCCGGGGGCGACGGGTTCGGGGCGGGGTCCTGAGGGTGGGGGCGGCGGCGGGTTTCGGCCGGTGTCCTGAGCGTTCGGGCGTCTGAGGATTCGGGTCCGGTTCCCGGGGGTTCGGGCTTCGGCGGGACCCGGCGGGTTCCGGACGGTCCGGGCTTCAGTGGGACCCGGCGGGTCCCTGACGGTTCGGGCGGCGACGGGTCCCGGCCGGGTTCCGACGGTTCGGGTGGCGGTCTCTCGTGTGTTGCCCGGCGGGCGTTTCCGCCGTGTTCAGCTTCTGTTCGCGGGGGCGCGGCAGGGTGACCGGCGAGATCCGGCCGTCACAGGGAGACCCGCACACCATGCCTCTCAACCGCAGAGAGTTCACCAAGCAGTCCGCCGTCGCTGGTGCGGGGCTCGCCCTCACCGGTGTCGTCGGCGCTCTCGCCACCGCGCCCGAGGCGCTCGCCTCGGACGAGCCGGAGGCGTACGGAGCCGGGGACGGCCAGGATCACGGCCAGGGCCACGGGCACGGCCACGCGCTCGGTTACGGGCCGCTCGTCGCCGACCCCGAGGGTCTCGTCGCCCTCCCCGCCGGGTTCTCGTACCGCGTCGTCACGCACAGCGGCGTCACGCACCTGGAGAGCGGCGAGTTCACGCCGTCCAACCACGACGGCACCGCGGCCTTCGCCGGCCCGCGCGGCACCACGTACCTGGTGAACAACCACGAGCTCAAGGGCCCCCGCTCCAAGTGGGCCCACCCGGTCCCGCTCACCGAGGGCCTCGTCTACGACCCGGCCGCCGCCGGCGGCTGCACGGTCGTCGAGGTGCACCGCGACGGCACCGTCGCCGAGTGGGTCGGCATCGCCGGCACCTCCACCAACTGCGCGGGCGGCGCCACGGCCTGGGGCACCTGGCTCACCGGCGAGGAGAACTCCGACCTCGCGGGCGTCAACGGCATGACCAAGGACCACGGCTACATCTTCGAGGTCGACCCGCGCGACCGGCGCGCCAACCGCGACCCGCAGCCGATCAAGGCCTTCGGCCGCTACGACCACGAGGCCGTCGTCATCGACCCCCGGCGCGGCCACGCCTACCTCACCGAGGACGCCTCGAAGCCCAACGGCCTGCTCTTCCGCTGGGTGCCGCCGGAGGGCTTCGAGCACGGGCGCGGCAGGCTCCGTACGCTCGCCGACGACGCCGGCGTCCTCCAGGCCTTCAAGTGCACCGACTCCGGCGGCCGCTTCGTCGACGACCTGTCCCGCGCCACCCGGATCGGCACCGTCTACGGCGTCGACTGGGTCGACGTCCCCGACCGCGACGGCCGCACCGTCCCCGTCCGCCGGCAGTTCGGCCCGACCGAGGTCACCCGCGCCCGCAAGCTGGAGGGCATGTGGTGGGCCGACGGCGGCGCCTACGTCGTCTCCTCCTACGCGCGCGACGAGAGCCCGGGCGCCGCGCACGACGGCCAGGTCTGGTTCTACGACCCCAAGCGCCGCACCCTCACCCTGAAGGTGCTGCTCGGCGTGAACGCGGCCCCCGACGAGGACGGCGCCTACGACGGCCCCGACAACATCACCGTCTCCCCGTACGGCGGGATCGTCATCGCCGAGGACGGCGAGGGCGTGCAGCACCTCTTCGGTGCCACCGACTCCGGCCGGACGTACCCGATCGCCCGTAACGACCTCAACGACAGCGAGTTCACCGGGGTCTGCTTCTCGCCCGACGGCGACACACTCTTCGCCAGCGTCCAGAACCCGGGCATCCTGATCGCGATCACCGGCCCCTGGCGCCGCCAGCCCCGCCGCTGAGCCCCGGGGAGGGGCGGACCCCGGGGGCCCGGCCGCCCGAGCCCCCGGGCCCGGCCGCCCGAGCCCCCGGGACCGGCCGCCCGGGGCCGGCTCTCCGAGCCCCCGGCTGCCCTTTCGGCCCTCGGGGTGTGCCTCTCTGACCGCTGGTCAGGTCCATGGGCTGACATCTAACATGTCAGCCCATGGACGCACTGAGGCCCGTGGGCCGGACCCTTCTGCGCGACCGGGCGTACGAGGCGCTCCGCGAGGCCATCGTTCGCGGTGACCTCGCCCCCGGAGCCCCGCTGAAGGACGCCGACCTCGCGGAGCTCCTCGGGCTCTCGCGCGCACCCGTGCGCGAAGCCCTGGCCCGGCTCTGCGCCGAGGGGCTCGTCGAGTCCAAACCGCAGAGCTACACCCGGGTCACCCGGCCGGTCAGCCGGGTGGTCCGCGACGCCGCCTCCGTCGTGCGCGTGATGCACGAACTCGCCGCGCGCACCGGCGTACCGCTGCTCGGCCCCGAGGGCGTCCGGGCCATGCGCGAGGCCAACGAGCGCTTCGCGGCCGCCGTCCGCGACTCCGACGTCGAGGCCGCGCTCCGCGCCGACGACGAGCTCCACCAGATCCTCGTCGTCGCCAGCGGCAACCACGCGGCCGCCGCCACCATCGCCCGCTACACCCCGCTCATCCGCCGCGTCGAGCGGCGGCTCTTCGGCGACTCCGGCAGCTGCGGATCGGCCGAGCTGCACGCCCGGCTGATCGACGCGTGCGCGAGCGGGGACGCGGAGGCTGCGGTCCGGATCACCACGGAGATCTGGGCGGCGCTCGAACAACTCGCGGACGACGCCGTCGAGGTGGCCGAGGTCACCGGCATCCCGGCCCCCGCCGTTCCGCAGGACACCCCCTAGGGGCGCCCTGTCGATCGGCCGGGGGCCCGACCGGCTCGCGGGGCGATCGACAGGACCTCCCCGTCAGCCCTCAACCACCGGGAGCCGTTGTGCCGATCTCCGATTTCGAACGCTACCCGCTCCTCTTCGGGCCCTCCCCGGTCCACCCCCTGGAACGGCTCACCCACCACCTCGGCGGCGCCACGCTCTGGGCCAAGCGCGAGGACTGCAACTCCGGTGTCGCGTACGGCGGGAACAAGACCCGCAAGCTGGAGTACCTGGTCGCCGACGCCCTCGCGCAGGGCTGCGACACCCTCGTCTCCATAGGCGGGGTCCAGTCCAACCACACCCGCCAGGTCGCCGCCGTCGCCGCCCGCGCCGGGCTGCGCTGCGTCCTCGTGCAGGAGAGCTGGGTCGACTGGCCGGACTCCGTCTACGACAAGGTCGGCAACATCCTGATCAGCCGCCTCGCCGGCGCCGACGTGCGACTCGTGCGGGCGGGCTTCGGCATCGGCTTCAAGGAGAGCTGGGAGCAGGCCCTGCGGGAGGTCGAGGAGGGCGGCGGGAAGCCGTACGCGATCCCGGCGGGCGCCTCCGACCACCGGCTCGGCGGCCTCGGCTTCGCGAACTGGGCGTACGAGGTGGCCGAGCAGGAGCGTGAGCTCGGCGTCTTCTTCGACACGGTGGTCGTCTGCTCGGTGACCGGCTCCACCCAGGCCGGGATGGTCGCGGGCTTCGCCGCGCTCGCCGAGGAGGGCGGCCCGGCCCGCCGGATCATCGGCGTCGACGCCTCGGCGAAGCCCGGCCCGACGCACGAGCAGATCACCCGCATCGCCCGCGACACCGCCGCGCTCATCGGCGTCGAGCGGGAGGTGACGGCGGCCGACGTCGAGCTGGACGAGCGCTACCACGCCGGGGTGTACGGCGTCCCGGACGAGGCCACCCTCGACGCGATGCGGCTCGCCGCCCGCACCGAGGGCATGGTCACCGACCCCGTCTACGAGGGGAAGTCGATGGCGGGCCTGGTCGACCTGGTGGAGCGGGGGGAGATCGGCCGGGACTCGACCGTGCTCTACGCCCACCTCGGCGGCCAGCCCGCCCTCAACGCCTACAGCGCCCTGTTCTCGTAGCGGCGCGGGGGAGCCGGCCGCTCAGAGCGACTGGGCGGCCGGCTTCACCATGCCCCGGACCGTCCGCGACTTCACGAACTCGCCCATCGCCGTCATCTCCCACTCGCCGGTGAACTGCTTGATCAGCTTGGCCATCATCACGCCGGTCTGCGGCTCGGCGGAGGTCAGGTCGAAGCGGACCAGCTCCTCGCCGGTCGCGGCGTCGATCAGCCGGCAGTAGGCCTTGGCGACGTCGGTGAACTTCTGGCCGGAGAAGGAGTTGACCGTGAAGACCAGGCCGGTGGTGTCGGCGGGCAGCCGGCCGAGGTCGACGACGATCACCTCGTCGTCGCCCGCGCCCTCGCCCGTGAGGTTGTCGCCGGAGTGCTTGATCGAGCCGTTGAGGATGGACAGCTTGCCGAAGTAGCAGCTGTCGAGGTGGTTGCGCTGCGGCCCGTACGCGATGACGGAGGCGTCCAGGTCGATGTCCTTGCCGCGGTAGGCGGGCTCCCAGCCGAGGCCCATCTTGACCTGGGAGAGCAGCGGCCGGCCGCCCTTGACCAGGGACACCGTCTGGTTCTTCTGGAGGCTGACCCGGCCCTTGTCGAGGTTGATCTTGCCGGTGGAGACGGGGGCCCCGGCGGGGGCCGCCGGGGGAGCGGCCGGGGCCGGGGGCGCCGAGGCCGCGATCCGCGGGTCCAGCGGGGCGGCGACGGGCGGCGCGGGCGGGACCGGCGGGGCGACGGGGGCCGCGGCGACGGGCGCCGGGGCCGGGGCGGCGGCGGGCTCGTCGTCCACGGAGACGCCGAAGTCCGTCGCGATGCCGGCCAGCCCGTTCGCGTACCCCTGGCCCACGGCGCGGGCCTTCCACGCGCCGTTGCGCAGGTAGACCTCGACGACGACCAGCGCCGTCTCCGTGCCGAGCCGCGGCGGGGTGAAGGTGGCGAGGACGGTGCCGTCGTCCGCGTTGCGCAGGGTCGCCGTGGGCTCGACGCCCTGGAAGGTCTGGCCCGCGGCGTCGGGGCTCGCCGTGACGACGATCCTCTCGATGCCGGCCGGGATCGAGGCGGTGTCGACCACGATCGCGTCGGGCGCGGTGCCGCCGCCGGAGCGGTAGGTCACACCGGGCCCCGCGGGCTGGTTGTAGAAGATGAAGTCGTCGTCCGAGCGCACCTTGCCGTTGGCGCCGAGCAGCAGGCCCGAGACGTCGAGCCGCACCGGGGCGGCGACGTCCACCGCCACGCGCGCGGCGGTGAGAGGGATGTTCGAGCCGGGGGTCATAGCGGTCATGCCAGGAGTAACGATCCGGACCGCTTTGCCGTTCCCTTACCCTCGCGGGGTTCGGCCACCTTGGTTACGCGGATGGTTCCCGGCCTGCCGTTCGTTGCCGAAGCGGTAGGAGCCCGTCCAGCGGGCCATGACCAGCTGGGCGTCCCCCGACTCCACCTCCGCGAGGAACTTCTCGGCCCGGCCGCCCCGCAGCACGCCGGCGGCACGTCCGTGGTGGGTGAGGGCGACGGAGCCGTCGCGGCGGTGCTCGTACGTGAATCCCCGGGGTCTCGGCATGCCGGGCATCCTGCCGTTCCCGGTCAGATCCGTCATATGAATATTCTTTCGACCCATGGGGACTGTGGGTGGGAGCTCGTTCCGCACGGGGGACGTCGACGAGGCGCGTGAGGAGCTCGACGCGCGCTACTACGCGAACCGCATGGACGTCGTCGACCGGCGGAGGCCCTTCGCGGCGCGCTTCGACACCGTCGCGCTCGGACCGTTGGTCATCGGCGACCTGAGCTGCGGGGCCGACGTGCGGATGAGCTTCGGGGAGCTCGGCGCGTACCACCTGAACGCGCCGCTCAGCGGGACGATGGAGATGCGCCAGGGCGGCCGCGGCCCGGTCGTCGCGACGGCCACCGAGGCGCTGCTCCTCGACCCGGCGGGGGACACCTTCCTCGACCGCTGGAGCGGGGACTGCCGGACCCTCTCGGTGAAGGTCGGGGCGGCCGAACTGCGCGACCGCCTGGAACGGCTGCTCGGCCGGCCCGTGACCGGTCCGCTCACCTTCGCTCCCCGCCTCGACATCACGCGCGGCCCCGGCCTGAGCTGGGTCCGCTTCGCCCGGCAGGTCGCCTACGAGGCCCTCGCGGGGGAGGGCCTCGCCCAGCACGAGCTGGTCGCGCGGCCGCTCCAGGAGGCCCTGCTCAACGGCCTGCTCCTGGCCGCCGAGCACCCCTGGCGCGAGGCGCTCGCCCACCCGGGGGAGGCGCGCCGCCCGGCCCCGGTCAAGCGGGCGATGGACGCGGTGCGGGAGCGCCCCGAGCACCCGTTCACGACCACCGAGCTCGCCGCCCTGGCCCGGGTGAGCGTGCGCCGCCTCCAGGAGTCCTTCCGGGAGTACGTGGGGATGTCGCCGATGGCGTTCGTGCGGGAGGTCCGCCTCGACCGGGTCCGCGAGGAGCTGCGGGCGGCCGCGCCGGACCAGGTGACCGTGAGCGAGGTGGCCTGGCGCTGGGGCTTCGCCCACCAGGGCCGTTTCGCCGCGCGCTACCGGGAGAAGTACGGCGAGTCCCCGTCCCTTACCCTGCGCGCGTCCGGCTGAGGACGGAACGCCCGAGAGCACCGCGCATTCCGGACAGAGGCCGCGTTCCGCGGCTCGCGATGATCTTCGTTCACGCTTAACGTGGACATGTCCGGTCTGCCAGCGCGCGCCGTGACCCGGGCCCCGGCCGGCACCCCCGTATTAAGTCCGGCCGGGTCCTGCGTACTCCCGCCCGCGGTCCCGTCAGTGCGGCCAGCGCGGCGGGTCCACGCAGAAGTGGCCGCCCAGGTAGAGGTCGTCGGCGCTGCCCTCCTCGGGGAGGCCCTTCTCGGCGATCAGCTTCTCCGCGTAGACCTCCGAGTCGTCCCGCGGGTCGAAGCCGAGGGCCCGGGCCGTCGAGAGGTCCCACCACGAGCGGGTGTTGGCGGAGGAGCCGTACACCACCGAGTGGCCCACTGCTTCCGCGGTGAGCGAGGCGTGCAGGAGACGGGCGCAGTCGGCGGGGCTGAGCCACATCGAGAGCATCCGCACCGAGGTGGGCTCCGGGAAGCAGGAGCCGATGCGTACGGAGACCGTCTCGATGCCGTGCCGGTCCCAGTAGAGCTGGGCCAGGTCCTCGCCGAAGCACTTGGAGAGGCCGTAGAAGGTGTCCGGGCGGTGCGGGGTGCCGACGGGGACCTGCGGTTCGCCCTCGCGGGGGCGGTGGGTGAAGCCGACCGCGTGGTTGCTGGAGGCGAAGACGACGCGCCGGACACCCTCCTCGCGGGCGGCCTCGTACAGGTGGAAGGTCCCGGCGATGTTGGCGGCCATGATCTTCTCGAAGTCGGCCTCCAGGGAGATCCCCGCCAGGTGCACGATCGCGTCGACGCCCCGGACCGCCTCGCGCAGCGCCGCGCGGTCCGCGAGGTCGGCGACGATCGCGTCCGGCGCGTCCTTCACGGGCGCGACGTCCAGGAGGCGGAGCTCGTAGCCGTACGGGGGCAACAGCTCCCGCATCAGCGTGCCGACGCCGCCGGCGGCGCCGGTGAGGAGGACGGTGCGGGGTGCGGACATGGAGTGGTTCTCCTCCGTCGAGTGCCATGCGACTGACTGTCGTTCACAACCGTGGACACGGTAGGAGGGGCCCGGCAGAGCGTCAAGAGCCGATGAGAGGAAGGGCATTCTCCTTGACCGGTGCTTCCGTGCTGTTCAAGAATATGGATGACAGTCATAACTGTGCACGACGGACTTCGGACTTCCCTGGGAGCGCCCGTGACCACTGCACCGCTCGCCGGCCGGCTCGACGGCCTGCTCTTCTTCCCCGTCACCGCCTTCGGGCCGGACGGCTCCCTCGACCTCGACGCCTTCCGCGCCCACGTCCGAGGCGGCGTCGCCGCGGGCGCCGCGGCCGTCTTCGCCTGCTGCGGCACGGGCGAGTTCCACGCCCTCACCCCCGAGGAGTTCCGGGACTGCGTCGCCGCCGCCGTCGAGGAGACCGCCGGCCGCGTCCCCGTCGTCGCCGGAGTCGGCTACGGCACCGCGCTCGCGATCCGGTACGCCCGGCTAGCCGAGGAGGCCGGCGCCGACGGCCTCCTCGCCATGCCCCCGTACCTCGTCGTGGCCGACCAGGCCGGACTGCTCCGCCACTACACCGAACTCGCCGCCGCCACCTCGCTCGACGTGATCGTCTACCAGCGGGACAACGCGATCCTCACCCCCGCGACCGCCGTCGCCCTCGCCCGCACCGACGGCGTCATCGGCCTCAAGGACGGCCTCGGCGACCTCGACCTCATGCAGCGCATCGTCAGCGCCGTCCGCGCCGAGGGCCTCGACCTGCTCTACTTCAACGGCCTGCCGACCGCCGAACTCACCTGCGCCGCCTACCGGGGCATCGGCGTCACCCTCTACTCCTCCGCCGTCTTCTGCTTCGCCCCCGACCTCGCCCTCGCCTTCCACCGCGCCCTCGCCACCGGCGACGACGCCACCGTGAACCTGCTCGTCGACGGCTTCTACCGGCCGCTCGTCGAACTCCGCGCCCAGGGCCGGGGATACGCCGTCTCGCTCGTCAAGGCGGCGGTACGCATGGAGGGCCTCGACGTCGGAGAGGTACGACCGCCCCTCAGCGAGCCCGCCCCCGAACACCTCCGGGAGCTCGCCCTGTTGATCGAGCGCGGCCGGACCCTCCTCAAGGAGGCCGGGGCGTGAGCGCCGAGGGGACGAGCCTGCGCGCCGGAGCCTTCGTCTACCCCTGGGACGTCGACGGCGACCCCGCCGCGCCCGGGCTCCTCGCGGAGCTGGGCCTCGCGCAGGTCACGCTCGCCGCCGCCTACCACTCCACCCGGGCGCTCAGCCCCCGCCACCCGGCCCACCGGATCGTCACCGCCGAGCACGCCGCCGTGCTCTACCCGCCGGACCCCGACCGCTGGGCGGGCCGCGCGCTCCGCCCGTACCCGGCGGGGGAGTGGGCTCCCGGCGACTCCTACGGGCGGGCCGCCGAGGCCCTCGCCCCCACCGGCCTCGCCGTGCACAGCTGGGTCGTCCTCGCCCACAACTCCCGGCTCGGCGCCGAACACCCCGAGACCTCCGTCGTCAACGCCTACGGCGACCGCTACCCCTGGGCCCCCTGCGTCGCCCGCCCCGACGTCCGCGCCCTGCTCGTCGACCTCGCGGCCGAGGCCGCCGTCCGCCCCGGCGCGGCCGGCACCGAACTGGAGTCCTGCGGCTGGTACGGCCTCGCCCACCTCCACGCCCACGACAAGACCTCCGGCATCCCGCTGGGCGACCGCGAGCAGTACCTGATGTCGCTGTGCTTCTGCCCCTCCTGCCGCGAGGGGTACGGGAACGGGGGCGCCGACCCCGACGAACTGGCCGCCGCCGTCCGCGACGCCCTCGCGCCCGTCTGGTCCGGCTCCGGCCCGGCGGGCGGACTCGGCGAACTGGAAGAACCCGCCCTGGCCTGGCGCGCCGGGACGGCCCGCTCCTTCCAGGAGGCCGCCGTGGCCGCCGTACGGGCCGCCGCCCCGCCCGGCTTCCGCGTCCTGCTGCACGCCGACCCCGACCCGTACCGCTGCGGCGCCGACGCGGGCACGGACCCGGCACACGTCCTCGCCCTCGCGGACGGGGTGGTCGCCCGCCCCGCGAAGGTCGCCGCCTTCGCGGACCGGGCCCGCCCCGGGACGGTCGTCGCCGCCAACCTCTCCGTCGTCACCGGCATGGGTGGCGCCCCCGACCGGCTGGCCCACGACGCCGAACGGGCCCGCGAGGCGGGAGCGACCGAACTCCGGCTCTACCACGCGGGACTGGCCTCGGACGGCGACCTGGAGGCGGTCCGCTCCGCCTTGCGGAAGCTGGGCTAGACCGCGCCCTGCCGGTCCTTCAGACGGCGCAGGGTCGAGGCGCGGGTGGCCGCGACATGGGCGCGGGCCAGGGACTCCGCCGTGGCCTCGTCGCCGTCGCGGACGGCCTCGTAGAGCCGCTCGTGGGCGCCGCACATCGGTTCGCCGTCCGACGCGGCCGAGGTGAGCCGGAAGAGCCGGCGCAGACGGGAGTCGAGCGGGGCCATCAGCTCCACCAGGAGCGGGTTCCCGGAGAGCTCGACGACGGCCCGGTGGAAGTCGGCGTTGAGGGAGACGGCCTCGCGGACGCTGCCGGACTCCGCCGCCCTCCGCGCCCCGGCGAGGAGCTCCTCCAGGGCGCGGAGCTCCTCGGGGCCCGCGTGCCGGGCGGCGAGGCGGGCGGCCAGGCCCTCCAGGTTCTCCCGTACGTCGAAGAGGTGCTCGGCGTCCTCCGGACCGAACTCCGTCACCACCGAGCCCCGGCGCGGCCGCACCGACAGGAAGCCCTCCGATTCGAGGCGCTGCATCGCCTCCCGCACCGGCACCCGCGAGACCCGCAGCTCCTCGGCGATCTCCCGCTCCACGAGCCGCGTCCCCGCCGGGTACTCCGCCTCGATGATCCGTTCGCGCAGCGCCTCGTAGACCCGCTCCCGCAGGGACCGTGGGGTGTCCCCGGCGGACGGGCCGGGGGCGGCGGGGCGAGGGCTCGTCATGGGGAGGGCTCCAGTCCGGCGGGCGGCGAGGGGAGGGGAGGGGAGGGGAGGGGTGGGGTGGCGGTCCGATCTTCGCAGACCCGTGGCCGGGCCCCAGTCGTCAGAGCAGGCGTCCGTCCGTCGCCACCACCGGGCCGTGGCCGAGCCCCTGCTGTCAGAGCAGGCGTCCGTCCCTCGCCACCACCCGGCCCGCGCGGACCACCAGGTCGCGGCGCTGCCGGTCGACCACCACCTGGGGGAGGCACTCGCCCTCGACGAGCATGAAGTCGGCGGGGGAGCCGACGCTCAGGTCGGCCCTCGGGAGGCCGAGGAGTTCCGCGCCCCCGTCGGCCGCGAGCCGGAAGCAGGCCTCCAGTTCCTCGTCGAGCCGTGCGTCCAGGGCCCAGGCCGCGAGCCAGGCGCGGTGCAGCATGTCCGCGTCGCCGAACGGGCTCCAGCTGTCCCGGACCCCGTCCGAGCCGAGCCCGACCCGTACCCCGCGCTCGGCGAGCCGCCGGAACGGCAGGATCGTCGTCACCGACAGGGCGACCGTGGTGAGGGAGATCCCGGACGCGGCGAGCAGGTCCGCCGTCTCGTCCAGCTCCCCTGCGGAGAGACCGGCGACCGCGAAGGCGTGCGCGACGCTCACCCGGCCCTGGAGGCCGAGGGCGCGGGTGCGGGCGGCGATGTCCCGCAGCGGGGCGAGGCCCTGCTCGCCCCGGTCGTGGAGGTGGATGTCGAGCCCGAGGCCGTGCTTCTCGGCGAGCGCGAAGACCGTGCCGAGCTGATCGCCCTCCCCGCCGTTCTCCCCGTCTCCCCGCGCGTCGAAGCCGGCCGGGTCGATGCCGCCGATGTGGGTGACGAGCCCGCTCGCGGCGGCCTCCGCCAGGAGCTCGGCCACCCCCGGCGTGCGGACCACTCCGTGCTGCGGGAAGGCGACCAGTTCCACGTCGACGATCCCGGCCAGCTTCCGGGCCGCCTCGGCGACCCCCTCGATCCCGGAGAGGCCGTAGGCCGGGGCCACGTCCGCGTGGGCGCGCATCGCCCGCGTGCCCTGGGCGGCCGCGTGGGACATCAGCCGCAGTGCCCGCTCGGCCACCGGGGTCGGGAGCGCGCGGCCCAGCTCCACGTCCCCGGCGACGTACTCGGCGATGCCGTGCGCCGGCCGCCTGCTCTGCCAGGGCTCGCCCCAGGACGTCTTGTCGGGGTGGATGTGGGCGTCGACCAGGGTCGGCAGGGCCAGCCGGCCGCCCCCGTCGACCCGCTCGACGGCGGCGCCCGGCGGGACCTCGTCCACGAGGAGACCGTCCACGGCGATCAGCTCGCGGGCCGGGCCCCCGAAGGGCCGTACGTCGTGGAACACGGTCGCGGTGCGGAGCGGCGGCGCGGTCACGGGGTCTCCTCGAAGGTTCTGGTGGCGGGTGTGCGGAAGGGGCATCCCTCTGTCCTGGTATACCACTTGCTGGTATACCACTGCTCCTTCCGTGAGCGGCCGGCTCCCGCCCCCGCCCCTCACCAGGCCAGGTCCTCCAGCGCGTCCAGGTCCGGCACCACCGCCGCCGTCGGCTCCGCGTCCGTGTCGTCCACCCGCAGTTCGGCCCAGATCGTCTTGCCGCGCCGGCCGTACCGCGTGCCCCAGCGCTCCGCGTACTGCGCCACCAGGTACAGCCCGCGCCCGCCCTCGTCGGTCGTCGTCGCGTGCCGCAGGTGCGGGGACGTGCTGCTGCCGTCCGAGACCTCGCAGATCAGCGAGCGGTCGAGGTCGTGGAGGAGCCGCACCCGGACCGGATCGGCGCCGTACCGCACCGCGTTCGTGATCAGCTCGCTGAGGATCAGCTCCGCCGTGAACGCGAGCCCGTCGAGCCCCCACTCCGACAGCTTCGCCGCCGCCGCGTTCCGTACGGGCGAGACCGCCGACGGGTCGCGCGCCACCTCCCACTCCGCGATCCGCTCCCGGTCGAACAGCCGGGTCCGCGCCACGAGCAGCGCGATGTCGTCGCGCGGCGAGGGCGAGAGCAGCGTCGCCAGGACGTCCGCGCAGGTCTGCTCCGGGGTCCGGTCCTGGCGGGCGAGCGTGGACCCCAGCAGCGCGAGACCGGCGTCCACGCCCCGCCCCCGGTCCTCCAGGAGCCCGTCCGTGAAGAGCACCAGCTTGCTCCCCTCCGGCAGCCACAGCTCCGTGGTCTCGAAGGGCGCGTCGCCCAGACCGAGCCCGAGCGGCAGCCCCGGGGACAGCTCGGGGAACTCGACCCGCCCGTCCGGGCGGACGAGCGCCGGTCCCGGATGTCCCGCGCTCGCCACCGCGCACCGCCCGGAGGCCGGGTCGTAGATCGCGTACAGACAGGTCGCGCCCGTGATGCCCTCGTCCCGCCGCCGTCCGTCGGGGTCCGGGCCCTCCCACTCGCGGTGGTCGATCCGGGCCGTCAGCTCGTCGAGATGGCCGAGGAGCTCGTCCGGCGGCACGTCGAGCGTCGAGAAGTTGTGCACGGCCGTCCGCAGCCGCCCCATCGTGGCCGCCGCGTGCAGCCCGTGCCCCACCACGTCCCCCACCACCAGCGCCACCCGCGCCCCCGGCAGCGGGATCACGTCGAACCAGTCGCCGCCCACCCCCGCCTTCGCCGGGAGGTAGCGATACGCCACCTCCACCGCGCTCTGCTCCGGCAGCACCCTCGGCAGCAGGCTCCGCTGGAGCGTCACCGCCATCGCGTGCTCCCGCGTGAACCGGCGCGCGTTGTCGATCGCCACCGCCGCCCGCGCCGCCAGCTCCTCCGCGAACGACAGGTCCTCCTCCCCGAACGGCTCCGGGGTGTCCGCGCGCCAGAAGTTGGCCATCCCGAGGACCACCCCGCGCGCCAGCAGCGGCACCGTGAGCAGCGAGTGCATCCCGTACGCGAGGGCCTGCGCCGCCCCCTCCGGGTCCTGCGCCCGCCAGCCCTCAGCCGAGGCCAGCTCCGCCTCCGCCACCGCGTGCCCGGCTGCCAGCGCCGTCGCCATCGGCGTGCTTGGCACGTCGAAGCTGATGGTGTCCCCGACCGGCTGGAGCGGCTGCTCGGGCCGCAGCCCGCTCAGTGCCGTCCGCCGCATCTCCGTGGCCGTGGCCGCGTCGCCCGGGGGCTCCTCCCCGCGCAGCACCGGTTCGAGGAGCTCGACCGTCGCGAAGTCCGCGAACCGCGGCACCGCCACCTCCGCCAGCTCCTCCGCCGTCCGTACGACCTCCAGCGTCGTCCCGATCCGCACCCCCGCCTCGTACAGCAGCTGGAGCCGGCCCCGGGCCACCGCCGCCCGGCCGGTCACGGCGGCCAGCTCGGTGGTGTCCCGCATCGTCATGACGCTCCCGGACTCGGAGTTGCCGGGGAGCGTGGGGCGGACGCTCACCGCGAGCAGCCGGTCGCCCGCCCGGTGCACCTCGTCCGTGGCCGCCCGCCCCGAGGTGAGGAGGTCGACCGTACGGGGATCGAGACCGAGCTCCGAGACGTGCCGCCGCTCCGAGTCCGCCGACAGACCGAGCAGCCGGCGCGCCTCGTCGTTGGCGAGCAGCAGCCGGTGGTCCGGGCCCACGATCAGGACGCCTTCGCGCACGGCGTGCAGGACCGCCTCGTGGTGCTCCTTCATGCGGGTCATCTCGGCGGGCCCGAGGCCGTGCGTCTGCCGCCGCAGCCGGCGGCTCACCAGGGCCGCCCCGCCCACGGCGAGGACCAGCGCGCTCGTTCCCGCGGCCGCGAGCACGAGGAGGCGGCCCTCCACGGACTGCGAGATGTTCTCCACCTCGATGCCGCTGCTGACCAGGCCCACGATCCGGCCCCGCTCGTCCACCACCGGGACCACGGCCCGTACCGCGTCGTTCGGCGCGCCCCGGAAGATCTCGGTGAAGGAGTTGCCGTCCACCGCCGCGCGCGAGAGGTCGCCGGTCGCCTTGGTGCCGATCAGGGAGGGATCCGAGTCCGTGTACCGCACCCCGTCGGGGCTCAGCACCGCCACGAAGTCGATCCGCGTGGCCAGCCGGATCTCCTCCGCCCTCTTCTGGAGCTCCGCCGTGGGATCGGGCGAGGCCAGCGCATCGGCGATGCCCGGGGAGCGCGCGACGGACTCCGCGACCGCGAGGGACCGGATCCGGGCGTCCTGCTCGGTGTCCTGCCGGGCCTGCTGGAAGGTGATGAACACCGCCGCCACGATCACCAGGAGGGCGATCAGCGCCTCCAGGGCGAAGACCTGGCCCGCGACGCTGCCCAGGCCGGTCCTGCCCTCCCGGCCGTCCCGGCCGTCCCGCCCCGCCCGGTCCGCCCTGCCGCCCCGGTCCGCCCCGCCGTCCCGGCCCGTCCTGCCGTCCCGGCCGCCGCGGCCCGCCCGGGCGTTCATCCCGTGCTCCGCGCGAGGAGCAGTGCCACGTCGTCCTGCGCGCCCGGCCGCCGCAGTGCCCGGAGCAGCATGTCGCAGGTCTCCTCCAGGGGCCCGCGCGCCCCGTCGAGCAGCCCGACGAGCACCGCGAGCCGGTCGTCGATCGCCTCGTCGCGGGTCTCGACGAGACCGTCCGTGTAGAGCACGAGCACGTCCCCGGGACGGAACGGGACCCGGGCCGTACGGAACGTGCCGCCGCCTACCCCCAGGGGCACCCCGGTCGAGAGCCGCACCAGCTCGGCCGGGCCCTCCGCCGGGATCCGCACGGGCGGCAGATGGCCGGCGTTCGCGATCCGGCACCGTCCGAGGCGGGGATCGTGCACGGCGAAGAGACAGGTCGCGATGTAGTGCTCCAGGCCCGCCGTGATCCGGTCCAGATGCCGCAGGACCTGCGCCGGCGACAGGTCGAGGTCCGCGAACGCGCAGGTGGCCGTCCGCAGCCGTCCCATCGTCGCCGCCGCGTCGATCCCGCTGCCCATCACGTCCCCGACGACGAGCGCCGTCTTGTCGTCGGGCAGCGGGATCACGTCGTACCAGTCGCCGCCGACCTCGCTCGACGCCTGCGCGGGCTGGTAACGGGCCGCGACCTCCAGACCCGCCCGGTCGGGGGGCGTGCCCGGCAGCAGACTGCGCTGGAGCGTCACCGCCGAGTTCCGCACGCTCTGGTACCAGCGGGCGTTGTCGATGCTGACCGCGGCGCGGGCCGCGAGCTCCGTCGCGAGCAGCACGTCGTCGCTGTCGAAGGGCAGCGGATTGCGGTCCCGCTTGAGGTCGAGCGCGCCGAGCACCTCCCCGCGCGCGATCAGCGGCACCGCCAGGTACGAGTGCACCCCGGCCCGCCGGAGCTGCTCCGCGGCCTCCGGGCTGCGCGCGATCCGGGGCAGGTCACCTGGGCCGACGCGCTCGATCAGGACCGGCAGTCCGGTGTGCACGCACCGGGTGACGAGCCGGTCCGCCCCGTACATCGCGACCGCCCCGGGCGGGTCCGCGGCCGGCAGCGCCTCCGTCGGACCCGAGGCCTTCACCGCGAGCGCCCGGAACAGCTCGGGGCCCGAATCGGGAGCGCCGGGCCTGCGCAGCGCGAGGACGGAGTCGAGGACGTCGACGGCCGCGATGTCCGCGAGCTCCGGCACCACGACCCCGGCCAGTTCGTCGGCCGTCCGGTCCACCTCCAGGGTGGTGCCGACCCGCGCCGAGGCGTCCGCGATGAGCGCGAGCCGCCGCCGGGACCGGCCGGCCTCCGCGTCCGCGTCGTGCCGCTCGGTCACGTCGATCACCGAGGCCGCGACCCCCAGGACCCGGCCCTCCGCCCCGTCCAGGCGGTAGAACGACACCGACCAGCTGTGCTCGCGGTCGGGATCCGCCGGGGTCCGCCCCCTCGTCTGGTGGTCGAGCAGCGGTCTGCCCGTGGCGAGGACCGTGCGCAGCGCCGCCTCCAGCGCCGCGCCGTCGACCTGCGGCAGCATGTCGGCGATCCGGCGCCCGAGGTGCAGCGCGGCCGGGATGCCGTTGATCCGCTCCAGGGCCGGGTTCACGAGGACGTACCGCAGGTCGGTGTCCAGGACGGCGAGGCCGATCGGCGACTGGGAGACCAGCCGGTCGGAGAGGGCGAGGCCGGTCTCGATCCGTTCGACGACGGAGTGGTCGGCGGCGATCCCCAGCGCGTACAGGCCGCCGAGGTCGTCGGTGAGCCGCATGTTGCGGAACTCCACGTCGACGGTGCTGCCGTCCTTGTGCCGTACGGGGAAGGTGCCCGCCCAGGCCGTGCCGCCGTGCAGCACCTCGCCGAAGAGGCGCATCGCCTCCTCGCGGTGCGCGGCGTCGACGATCAGCCGGGCCACGTACCGGCCCAGGGCCTCGTCGGTGCGGTAACCGAAGAGGTTCTCCGCCTGCGGACTCCAGAGCACGATCCGGCCGCGTGCGTCGACGACGACGGCCGCGACCCCGAGGACGTCGAGGAGCCCCTTGCCGTCGAACGGCACACCCGCCCGCCCCGCCGTCTCCGGGAAGGAACCGGCCGTCACACTGCCCTCCTCCCGCCGCGCTACGCGCCTCCCTCCATGCTCCCCGCCCCCCGGCCGCCCCGCACTGCGAGCCCGTCCACCCGGACGGCGCGCGCGCCGGCGCAGGGGCCCGTGCCCGCGTTGGCGCCCGTGTCCTCGTCCGTGTCTGGGCCCGTGCCCTGATCCGTGCCCTGATCCGTGCCCGCCTCCGGGCCTGCGCCCGTGCCCGCGCCCTTGTCCTCACCGAAGCCCCCGCCCCGGAACGCCAGTCCGGCCGCCCAGGCCGTGCCCGCCACCGCCAGGACCGGCAGCAGGACGTGGACGTCGACCACCGCTACCAGGCCGGCGCCGAGCGCGACGGCCAGCGCGTTCGGCGCGAAGACCAGGGTGTTCGCGGTCGCCGCCACCCGGCCCACCGCCTCCGCCGGGGCCTCCCGCTGGACCGCCGTCATGGTGGCGACCAGGACCCACGGCAGCCCCAGGCCGATCACCGCGCTCGCCGCCAGGGCCGACGCCTCGTACGGCAGCGCCCGCACCCCCACCGCCACCGCGAACAGCGCGAGACCGGCGGCGGCGAGCACCCGCTCCGGGACCCGGCGCAGCACCGGGCCCGTGAGCAGGCCCGCGAGGACCGAGCCCGCGCCCTGGACGGCGTACAGCACACCGGCGTACGCGGGGGAGCGGCTGAGCCCGCTGTCCACCACGGCGTAGATCGCGGCCCCGTTCACCCCGGCGAGCAGCATCGTGAACCCGCCGGTCGCCACCAGCGGCCGCAGCACGGGCGAGGCCCGCAGGAGCCGTACGCCCTCGGCCGTCTCCCGCCACCAGTCCCGCTCCCCGGACCTCTCAGGGCGCTCCTCCCGGACCGGCATCAGCGCGAACAGCACCGCCGCGAGCGCGAAGCTCGCCGCGTCGAGGAGCGCGACCGGGCCGCCTCCGTAGCGGGCGAAGAGGCCCGCCGCCACCAGCGGGGCGATCAGCTTCATCGACTCGTTCGCGGTCATCCGGAGCCCGTTGAAGGTGCCGAGCCGCCCCTCGTCGAGCGTCGTCGCCACGAGCGCCTGCTCGGCGGCCTCGTGGACGGCGCCCTGGGCCCCGTACAGCACGAGCACCGCGAAGAGCAGCCACACCCGGTCCGCCGACTCCACCCACAGGAGCACGGGCAGCAGGAGCGCCATCGCGGCGTTCAGGACGACGAGGAGGGGCCGCCGCCTGACCCGGTCGGCGAGCGTGCCGAGCAGCGGCCCGAGGAGGACGGGCGCCCACAGGGCGAAGGCGGCGAGTGCCGCCAGACTGTCCGAACCCGTCAGGGACTTGATCCAGATCCCGGAGACCAGCCACATGGCCGTCGTGCCGAACCCGGACACGACGATGCCTGTCAGATACCAACGCATGGCCGCAGCCTGGTCCCTGAGGAGGCCCTCACGGATCGGGCACCTGCCCTATTCCCGGGCCGGGGCCGGGCCGAAGCCGGGGAACAGGGCAGTCCCCCCGGTGTCAGTCGGCCCCGCGTGCCCGGTCCCGGAGCCGGGCCCAGAGACCGGGCCGGGCCCTCTCCACGGGCATGGCGCCCGGATCCGACACGGCGAGCAGCGCCGCGCCCGCCGCGGCCGTCAGTTCGTCGTCCTCCGGGACGGAGCGCCAGCTCCCGTGTTCCACGGGTCGCTCGTCCGCGTCGAGGAACGCCCGCAGGACGGGCGCCGCCGCGGCGGCCGGCGGGCCGATCTCGCCGAGGAGCCGGACCGTCTTCGTGACCGCCGGGGTGGCACCGCCCCCGACGAACGGCTCGACCGCCCCCACCAGGACCGGCACCACCTCCTCCGCCAGGCCCGTGATCCGCCACAGCGCCTCCCCGGCCTCCAGCGGCTGCCACCCGTGCGGGTGGGCGTGGAGCAGTTCGCGCAGCCGGTCGACGTAGGGGGCACCGGCAGCGCCCAGCGTGCCGAGCAGGGTCGGCAGGGTCCACTGCCCGCTCGGGTCCGTTCGCAGCGTCCGCAGCAGGGCGAGCCCCGGCCCCGGGTCGCCGGTGAGCCGACCGTACGCGAGGGTCAGGGAGCGCGGCGCGAACGTCTGGCCCGGAGGCGGGGAGGCGATCAGGGCCCGCAGCCTGGCCGGGTCCACGGCGGCAGCCGCCTCCGGGCCGATCGCCGCGAGCGCGTCGAGGGCCCAGACCGCGCCGTCGGTCTCCAGGGTCGCGACCAGCTCGGGGATCGCGGGCGCCGCCGCCGGGCCCCAGGCCGTCAGGACCTGGCAGAGAGCACGCCGGTCGTCGACCGAGCCCGTGGCGGCGAGTCCGGCCCGCAGCGGCGGCAGCAGCACCCCGGCGTGGGCCCCGAGCGGGCCGAGGGTCTTGCTCAGGCTCAGTTCATGGGTCCACCAGCCCTCGGAGTGGACCGAGTACGTCACGAACCCGAGGCGCTCCCCGGCCAGCCGCCGGGCCAGCGGGGCGGCGCAGCGCGGGTCTCCCGTCCGGGAGAGCGCCCACAGCATGTGGTCCTGCGCGGGCAGGTACGGCTCGCCGTCGTCCGTGATCCTCGCGGCCAGCGCGTCCGCCCAGGGGCGGGCCGCGGTGCCGCACATCCCGAGGACCCGGGCCGCGAAGAGCCGGTTCTCCGGCTCGGGGTCGTCGAGGCACCCGGCCACCGCGGGGAGCAGGGCGGGAACGGCCGAGCGCCGGCGGCTCAGCTCCTCGGCCGCCGCCTCCAGGGCGCTGCGCCGGGTGGCCGTGTCGGTGTGCCCGAGCAGTTCCAGGAGCAGGCGGACGGCCGGGGCGCGGTCGTCGCCGAGGAGCCGGATCGCTCCGGCGACCGACCAGCCGTCGAGGTCGCCGCCGGTCAGGACGTCGGTGACCACGCGCGCGTACCGGGCGTCCGCCACGTCGGGACGCGCGGAGTGCAGGGCCTGCACGGCCAGGAGCCGGGCCCCGGGCCCGGCCTCCGGCTCCGTCAGCTCCCACAGCCGCCGTACGGTGTCGGTCCGCTCCCGGTCGGCGTGGGCGGCGAGGCGGCCCGCCGCGACCACGACCGACTTCCGCGTGTCCGGGTCCCGCTCGACGGGCCGGCGGGCCCACAGCGCGATCAGGACCTCGTCGGCCCGCCCCCGGGCCTCGCCGAGGGCGCGGGCGACGGTGTTCCGTATCTCGGCGGAGGGGTCGTGGAGGAGGGGGAGCAGGGTCGGGATCGCTCTGTACCAGGCCTCCGCCCACCCCGGGGCGATCCAGCGCTCCTTGACCAGATTGCCCTCGGAGGCGAGGGAGCCGACCAGGTCCAGGAGGTCGACACGTACCGTGACGGCCGGATCGGTTGCGGCCCGGACCAGGAACGGCAGCGCGGCCACGGCGGCCGAGCAGACCGTGCCGCCCTGGTGGTAGAGGCTCGCGAGGAGTGCGTCGGCGGCGTCCTCCGCGCTCGTGAGGAGCGCGCGCGCGTCGGCGGCCCTCTGCGCCTCCTCCTCCGGCCGGTACAGGGCCCGCAGCTGGTCCGGCACGTCGCCGGCGGAGCCGTACGCGTGCTCCAGGGACCCCCAGGCGATGGCCTCCAGGGCGTCGGTCCCGTCACTCATCCGCGCTCGCCTCCCCGCTTCTCGTACCGCAGCGCGAGCCCCGTCACCACGGCCCCGAGCCCCTCCCACAGGCCCACACCGAGGAAGCCGGCGGGGGCGCGGCCGGTGACGACCGCGAGGGTGAAGACCGCGCAGGTGAGGAGCCGGAAGGGGACCGTCCAGCGGAAGAAGGGCTTCCAGTCGGCGAGCGCGGCGAGGACGTAGTAGACGCCCATGTTGAGCGCGGCCATCGAGGAGGCCGTGAGGAAGACGAGGGTGTGGTCGGCGTCCGCCCGCCCGCCCTCGGGCACCGGCTCGAAGCCCATGACCGTGAGCAGGGCGTCCGGGGCGACCAGGCCCACCACCCCGAGCGCGGCGGCGAGCACGCCGAAGACCGCCATGGTCCAGCCGGACAGGGAACGGGGCAGGCGCACGGCGGTCCTCCGTGGGACGAGAGCAGGGGCACGCCCCACGATTCGAGTACGCATGCGAATCGTGGAGTGTGGCCCCTGCATATCGCGTGACGGGGCACGACGGCCAATCGGCCCCCGCCCCATGTCATTTCGGCCCCCGCCTCACGTCATTTCCGTGCCCGCCCCACGTCGTTCGGCCTCCGCCCCACGTCGTTCGGCCTCCGCCTCACGTCACTTCAGCGCCGCCACCATCATCTTCTGCGCCACCGGCGCCGCCAGGCCGTTGCCGCTGACCTCGGAGCGGGCCGCGCCCGAGTCCTCGATCATCACCGCGACGGCGACCTGCTTCCCCGTCGAGGGGTCCTTCGCGTAGGAGGTGAACCAGGCGTACGGCGTCTTGCTGTTGTTCTCGCCATGCTGTGCCGTGCCTGTCTTGCCGCCGACCTCGGCCCCGGCGATCGCCGCGTTGGTGCCGGTGCCCTTGTCGACCACCGTCCGCATCGCGCTCCGCAGCTGCTCCGCCGTCGAGGAGGAGACGATCCGCGTGCTGTCCCCGTCGTCGAACGCGGTCAGGGCGTCGCCGTCGGAGTCGACGACCTCCGACACCATGTGCGGGGCCGACAGGAGGCCGTCGTTGGCGATCGCGGCCGAGACCATGGCCATCTGGAGCGGCGTCGCGGTCACGTCGAACTGCCCGATGCCGGTCAGCGCCGTCTGCGCCTTGTCCATGCCCGACGGGTACACGCTCGCGTACGCGCGGACCGGGACGTCGAGCGCGTCGTCGTTGAAGCCGAACTTCTCCGCCATCCCCTTCACCTTCTCCTGGCCCAGGTCGGCGGCCATCTTGGCGAAGACGTTGTTGCAGGAGTACTGGAGCGCGGTCCGGATCGTCGCGTTCTCGCAGGGCGCGGAGGCGTTCTCGTTCTTCAGCACGGTCCGGGTGTTCGGCAGCGTGTACGGGTCGGGGCTCTTCGTCGCCGTGTCCACGGAGCCGTACAGACCGTTCTCCAGGGCCGCCGCCGCGACGACCAGCTTGAAGGTGGAACCGGGCGGCAGCGGCTGGCGCAGGGCCCGGTTCACCAGTGGCTTGTCCTCGTCGTTCAGCAGCGCGTTCCAGGCGTCGCCGTCCGTCGTCCCGGCGATCTTCGACGGGTCGTACGACGGGGTGGACACCATGCCCAGGATCCGGCCGGTGGCGGGGTCGACCGCGACGGCCGCGCCCTTCTTGTTCCCGAGCGCCTCGTAGCCGGCCCTCTGCACGTCGGGGTCGATCGTGGTGACGACCGTGCCGGGCTCCTGCTGCTGGCGCGTGACGGCGTCCACCGGGTTCTTCAGCCGGGTGTCGGTGCCGTCGAGGACACTGCCGTAGATGCCCTCCAGCTGCGTGGCGCCGTACGCCTGCGAGCTGTAACCGGTGACCGCCGCGTACAGCTCGCCGTCCGTGTAGGTGCGCTTGTACGCGAGATCGCCTCCCTCCGTCCTCTCCGAGCCGGTGACCGGCGAACCGGCCACGACGATGTTGCCCAGCGGCTGCGCGTACTGCGCGATGGTCTTCCGCCGGTTCTTCGAGTCGTCCGCGAGCGCCTTGCCTTCGTACGCCTGCACCCAGGTGGCCCGGCCCAGGAGGGCGAGCACGAGGACGAGGACGAAGACCGAGGTGTGCCTGATCGTCTTGTTCATCGCACTACGGGGGACGAACGGGGCGGTGGGGGACGTTCCGGATGCGTCCCGTTTCTCAGGGAACCTTCATCCCGGCCGGAGGGGCCCTCTACAGTGCGCGCATGATCGATTACGCGGTGCCCGAGGAGTACGTCGTGTGGGCCGTCCTCGTGGAGGAGGAGACCTGCCGGGGGTACGAGGACCACCGCTGGGAGCTCACGCAGAGGCACCTCGTCGAGGAGGGCGGCCGGGCAGCCGCCGACGTCCTGGCACGGAAGCTGGCGATGGAGCACGTGCCCGCGGAGGCGCGCCCGCTGAGCGGCGCGACCCCCGGCCGGAGGGTGTTCCGGGTCGCCGACGGGTCCTGGCTCGTGGAGGTGAGGGCCCCGCAGGCGGTGCTCTGCAGGATCACCACCGCCGAGCAGGTGCACGTCCAGCCCTACGAGGCTCCCCCGAAGGAGGAGGCCCCGCCCGCCAGGGGGAAGGGCCTGTTCGGCAGGCGCTGACTCCGCCCGCTCCGTCACTCCGCCCCCCCGTCACCCCGCCCGCACGAACCCCGACTCGTACGCCAGGATCACCGCCTGCGTCCGGTCCCGGGCGCCGAGCTTCGCCAGGACCGCGGCCACATGCGATTTGACCGTCGCCGGGCCGACGCCGATCCGCTGCGCGATCTCGGCGTTCGTCAGACCCGTCGCCACCTGCCGCAGCACCTCCGCCTCCCGCTCGGTGAGCCGCGCCACCCAGGGCGGCGCCGCCGCCGGAGCGCGCCGGGCGTGCTCGGCGGCCAGGCCCCGTACCGCCGCCGGGTAGAGCAGCGAGTCGCTCCTGGCGACCAGCCGGACCGCGGCCACGAGGTCCTCCGCCGCCGCCCGCTTCAGCAGGAAACCGGCCGCGCCGACCCGCAGCGCGTCGTACACGTAGGAGTCGTTCTCGAAGGTCGTCACGACCACGATCCGGGGCGCCTCGGCCATCCCGCCGAGGATCTGCTCGGTGGCCCGGATCCCGTCGATCTCGGGCATGCGGACGTCCATGAGGACGACGTCCGGCCGCGTCGCCCGCACCACCGACACCGCCTCGGCGCCCGACGCGGCCTCGCCGACGACCTCCAGGTCGGGCTCCGCGTCCAGGATGACCCGCAGGGCCGTCCGCACCATGCGCTCGTCGTCGGCGAGCACCACCCGAATCGCCGTACTCGCCGCACCCGCACCCGCACCCGCACCCGCACTCGCCGTACTCACCGCGCTCACCGGGGGATCCTCACCACGAGGCGCCACACGCCGTCCACCGGGCCGGCCTCGGCGGTGCCGCCGAGCAGCCGGGCCCGTTCGCCGACGCCGCGCAGGCCGCGCCCGCCGTGCGGGCGGGCGACCGGGGGCCGCTCGGGCAGGGGGTTCTCCATGGTGATCTCCAACTCCTCGGTACGGGCGTCGAGCCGTACGGTGACGGGCGTGCCGCCCGCGTGCCGGGCCGCGTTCGTCAGACCCTCCTGGACGATCCGGTACGCCTCCCGCGACAGGGCATCCCGTACGGGGGCGAGCTCCCCGTCCACGGTGAGCGCCACCCGCGGTCCCGCGCCGCGCACGAGGGCCTCCAGGGCGTCGAGCCCCGGCCCCACTCCCTCCTCGGCCCCCTCGCCGCGCCGCAGCAGGCCGAGGACCCAGTCCAGCTCCCCGACCGTGCGGCGGGTGGTCTCCTCGATCGCGGTCAGCGCCTCCCGGACGAACTCCAGGTCGGCGGCGTCGCCCGTGTCGAGGACCCGGCGCGCCGCGCCCGCCTGGAGGGTGACCGCGCTCAGGGCGTGGCCGACCGAGTCGTGCAGCTCGCGGGCGAGCCGGTTGCGCGATTCCGCCTCCGCCGCGCGCCGCTCGGCCGCCACGAGCCGGTCCGCGGGGCTCGGCCCGAGCAGCCGGGGCGCCTGCGCCGCGAGGAGCGCCCCGGTCGCGGCGGAGGCGGCGGCGAGCGCGAGCAGCATCAGCAGGCCCGCCGGGAGTGCCGCCCAGACCCACCAGTCCCGGTCGAGCCCCCAGTACCGGCCGATCTCCGACTCCCGGAGGGCCAGTGAGAAGGGCAGCGCCATCAGCGTCACCGCGAACGGCGGCAGGGCCAGGGACGCCCCGCTGATCAGCGCCCCCGCGCCCACGTGCAGCGTGAACCAGCCGGCCGTCCTGGCCTTCGCGTCGCGGCCGCGGGCCGGGCCGTCCGCGAGCCGGTCCGCCGGCACCCCGCAGAGCATCCGCGCCACCGCCACCGACATCGGCCGGGCCGGCGGGAAGAGCGCGGTGACGGCGGCGAGCGGCAGCCCCACCGCGTACGCCCCGAACTGCACGGCGAGACTGCCCCCGAACATGCCCGGCGAGTCGAGGAACACCCCCAGGACGACGGTGCCGACCAGCCAGTACGGCATGAACAGCGCGCCGCCCAGGACCAGATGGACCCAGCGCAGCCTGGCCCGCTGCCCGAACAGGGCGACCGCGCACCGCCTCACGCCTCGGCGCTCTGCCGCCGCAGGAACACGGCCACGCACGCGGCCAGCAGGAACCCGGTGATCATCTGGCCAGCGTAGGACAGCTGTGCGAGGGCCGGGACCTGCTTGGCCGGATCGGTCTCCGGCATGAGGCAGACCAGCGACATGTACGCGCCCCAGCACCCCACCGCGCCGGTGGAGACCCAGGCCAGGGAGAGGACGGGCCGCACCCCGAGCCGCGCGGGCCGCCGCAGGACGAGGAGGAGGGTGAAGACGACGGCGACGGCGAGGAAGGTGAGCCCGACGGCGCTCAGGACGTAGAAGTCGGAGTTCCGTTCGGCGGCCCGCTGGGGGGCGAGGCCCCTGACCGAGCCGGCGAGCCACATCAGCTGGACCGTCGCCGGGACGAGCGCGACCACCGCGCCGGCCACGGCGGCCGCCCGCACGCCGGGCCCGGAGAAGCGGGCGGAGACCTCGCCGAGCCGGCCGCGCCAGACGTGGCCCCAGCGGTCCCGCGCGTAGAGGACGAAGAGCGCGCCGAGGGAGAGGCCCTGGAGGATGAAGCCGCCGTAGACGACGGCGAAGACCCAGTCGTCCAGGAAGGGTTCGCTGGGAGCGGCGGCCCGGTCGTCGCCGCTGAGGAGCGCGACCGCGAGCTGCGCCGGGTACCCGGCCATGATCGGGGCGAGGAGCCCGGTCGCCGCCCACATGGGGAAGGCCAGCAGCCAGGCCCGTACCCGCAGGCCCCACGCCTGGGTGAGCAGCAGGGCGAGGACGATCACGACGATGTCGGCGAGGACCGAGACCGAGTTGGCGACGGCGAGCAGCGTCCGGTGCTCCAGGAGCACGCTCCCGGCCGGGATGCCGGTCTCGCCGCCCGCCACCCAGACGACCTTGAGCGCGATGTACGGGAGGCAGGCGACGATCGCGAGGACGCGCAGCACCCGGCGGAGGAGGCTGGGGCGGTACGCGGCGGAGGGTGTCGGCGCGAAAGAGTGCGCGGTCGGTGTCATGGCTCCACGCTCCCGCGCCGGGCGCCGGTGCCACGTCCTGCCGTGTGGTGAACCGTCTCCGCCGCGCGGGGGAGCCGGCCTCCGCCCAGCCTCCGTCCACAGACCGTCCGCCGGCCGTGACCGAGGCGGAATTGACCCATGATTCTGATGATCGATTGACCCCTTTATCTGGGTCAATGCCTCACTAGAGTAGTGATCATGAACGAGAACGCGACCTTCGCCCCGCTCCTGACCCGCGCCGCCACCGCCGAGACCACCGCCGACCCGAGCAGCGTGATGACGCTCCTCGCCGACTCCGACACCACCGGTGGGCAGCTCACGAGCTACCGGTCCTCGTTCGCGAAGGGCGCGGTCGGCGCCCCGGCGCACTTCCACACCAAGGCCTCGGAGATGTTCTTCGTCCTCGGCGGCTCGCTCCAGGTCCTCGTCGACGAGGAGCTGACCGTCCTGGAGCAGGGCGACTTCCTCCTGGTCCCGCCGCACACCCCGCACGCCTTCGCGGCGGCGCCCGGCGCCGAGGCCGACGTCCTCTTCGCCTTCACCCCCGGCATGGCCCGCTTCGACTACCTGCGCCTCCTCGGCCGGGTCATGCGCGGCGAGGCGAGCTTCGAGGAGATCAAGGCGTCCTCGGAGCAGTACGACAACCACTACGTGGACAGCCCGGTGTGGCAGAAGGCCCTTGCCGAGCGGGGCTGACCCGAGGGCTCAGAGGCGGCGGGTCGCCAGTGTCAGCCGGTCCCGCGCATCGAACAGCGCGTCCTTGATCAGCTGTTCGTGGGCCGGGGTGAGCCGCGCCACCGGCACCGAGCAGCTGATCGCGTCCCGCGCCGGGGTCCGGTAAGGGATCGCGATACCGAAGCAGCGCAGCCCGAGCGTGTTCTCCTCGCGGTCCACCGAGAAGCCCTGCTCGCGGATGACGTGCAGCTCCTCGATGAGCTTCTCGCGGTCGGTGATCGTGTGCTCGGTCAGCGCCGGCAGGGTCTCGGGGAGCAGCTTGCGCACCTGCTCGTCGGTGTGGGTGGCGAGCAGCGCCTTGCCGAGCGAGGTCGAGTGCGCGGGCAGCCGGCGCCCGACCCGGGTGAACGGCCGCAGGTAGTGCTGGGACTGACGGGTCGCCAGATAGACCACGTTGGTGCCGTCGAGCCGCGCGAGGTGGATGGTCTCGGTGGTGTCGTCGGAGAGCCGGTCCAGCGTCGGCCGGGCGGCGGCCACGACCTCGTCGCCGTCGATGTAGGACGTGCCGACGAGCAGCGCCCGCACCCCGATGCCGTACCGCGTGCCCGTCGCGTCCGTCTCCACCCAGCCCAGCTCGACCAGGGTGCGCAGCAGCATGTACAGGCTGGACTTGGGGTAGCCGACGGCCTCCTGGACGGCGGCGAGCGAGTGCATTCCGGGGCGCCCGGCGAAGTACTCCAGCAGCTCCACGGTCCGCACCGCGGACTTCACCTGCGCCCCACCCGCGTCTGCAGTCGCCATGACCCTCGCCCCTTTTCCGTTGTCCCCGTCGTCCGGCCGTCCGGTGGCCGCCAGGCTGAGCGGGCCCCTTGTGGAGACGGCCGGGCCGTCAATAGAGTCCCTCGCAGACGCGTTCATCTACGGGAACGGCGTTCAGAATAGCGAACAGGGGCGTAGCGGTGGCGGCAGAACCAGTGTGGAGTGTGGACCCCCGGACGGGGAAGCCGCGCGAGCAGGTTGCGGTGGAGGCCACAGCGGAGGAGGTCGACCGGGCCGTCCGGGCCGCGCACGGCGCCCGCGCCGCGCTCGCCGACCGCACGGTGCGGGCCGCCTTCCTCCGTACCGCGGCCGACCTCCTCGACGGCGCGCGCGAGCACGTCATCGAGGCGGCCGACGCCGAGACCGCCCTCGGGCCGGTCCGCCTCACCGGCGAACTCGCCCGGACCACCGCTCAGTTGCGGTCCTTCGCCGAGGTCGTCGAGGAGGGCTCCTTCCTCGACATCCGGATCGACCTCCCCGACCCGGCCGCCACCCCGCCCCGGGCCGACATGCGCCGCTGGAAGATCCCGCTCGGCGTCGTCGCCGTCTACGCCGCCAGCAACTTCCCGCTCGCCTTCTCCGTCCCCGGCGGCGACACCGCGAGCGCCCTCGCGGCCGGCTGCCCCGTCGTGGTCAAGGCCCACCCCGACCACCCGGCCACCTCCGAACTCTGCGCCTCGCTGCTGCGCCGGGCCGCCGCCAAGGAAGGCCTCCCCGAGGACGTCGTCGTCCTCGTCCACGGCTTCGACGCGGGCGTGGAGCTCGTCCGTCACCCGCTCGTCGCGGCGGCGGGCTTCACCGGTTCGGTACGCGGCGGGCGGGCGCTCTTCGACGCGGCCGCCGCCCGGCCCGTACCCATCCCCTTCCACGGCGAACTCGGCTCCCTCAACCCGGTCGTGCTCACCCCGGCCGCCGCCGAGGAGCGCGCCGGAGAGCTCGGCACCGGCCTCGCCGGCTCCATGACCCTGGGCGCGGGCCAGTTCTGCACCAAGCCCGGCTTCGTCCTGGCCCCCCGGGGCGAGGCCGGCGACCGCTTCCTCGCCGCCCTCACCACCGGGGTCAGCGAGACCGAACCGGCCGTGATGCTCGACCACCGCATGCGGGACGCCTTCGTCGCCGGGGTCGCCGAGCGCGGCGCCCTCGACGGGGTGGACACCCCCGTCACGCCCGGCCCGGGCGGCGCGCACACGGTCAGCGCCGGCGTCCTCGCCGTGGACGCCGACCGGCTCACGGGAGGCGCGCCGGGAGACGGCCACGACCTCCTCCTGGAGGAGTGCTTCGGACCGGTCACCGTCGTCGCCCGCTACTCCTCCCGCGAGGAGATCACCGCGGTCCTCGGCCGGCTGCCCGGCAACCTCACCGCCACCCTGCACATCGCCGAAGAGGACGGCGACGCGGCCTCGCTCCTCGCCGAACTGACCCCGCTGGCGGGCCGCGTCCTCGTCAACGGCTGGCCCACCGGCGTCGCCGTCGCCGCCGCCCAGCACCACGGCGGCCCCTACCCGGCCACCACCTCCACCAGCACCTCCGTCGGCGCGACCGCGATCGAGCGCTGGCTGCGCCCGGTCACCTACCAGTCGACCCCGGACCACCTGCTCCCGCCGGAACTCCGCGACGGCAACCCGCTGGGCCTGCCGCGGCGCTGACCCCCGCCGGGTGCCTCAGTGCCGCGCGCGCACCACGAACTTCCCGGTGTGCGTGCGGGACTCCATCAGCCGATGGGCGTCGGTGATCCGCTCCAGACCCTCGAAGGTCTCGGCGTGGAATGCAGGAGCGCGGCGAGCGCCAGCGTGTACGCGTCGGCCACCCACTGGAGACCGGTCATGCCCGTACCCAGGTCGGCGCCGACCGCGGGCAGGGCGACGTTGACCACCGAGGTGTCGAGGGTGATGAGGGCGAAACCGAGCGTCGCGGCGGCGAGGGCGGGACCGGGGGAGGAGGGGGCTCCGGCAGGGGCGTGGGGGCGGACGGCGGAGGCTTCGGTGAGGTCGGTCGATGACATGCCTCCACCCTTGTGACCGGCGCGGACGGAGAGGAGTGACCCGGACGCCATATGCGGGGAGGTTCCGGCCATACCGGCGCCGCGCGTCTCCCGAGTCGTCCGCGTCCCCCGCCCGGTTCCGCGCGCTGCCCTCCGGACGGGGCCTCCCCTCCGGGACCGTGCCGCGCGCTGCCCTCCGGACGCGGTCCGCCCTCCGGAACCGCGCCGCGCGCCGCCGCGTCCTGACATTTCATGATCCGATACGCGACCGCGGCCGATCTCGACGCCGTCACCGCCCTCCACGCCGAGGCCCGGGCCACCTACTACCGCGGCCACCTCCCCGAGGCCGCCTACGCGGGCCCCGAGGAGCTGGCCCGCTCCCGGGCGGGCTGGGCGGGCGCGATCGAGCGCGGGGCCGTGCTCTGCGCGGAACCGGACGGCGAGGGCACGGGGATCGCCGGGATCGCCGCCTACGGCGAGCGCGACGGCGTCATGGTCCTCAGTCAGCTGCACGTCGCCCCCGCCCAGTGGCGCAGGGGTGTCGGCCGCGCCCTCCACACGGCCTGCGTCGAGGCCTGGCGGGCCGCCGGGGTCACCACCGCCGTCCTGGAGGTCTTCGAGAAGAGCGCGCGCGCCCAGGCCTTCTACGCGGCCCAGGGCTGGACCCCCGACCCGGACCGCCCGCGCTCCGACGACCACGTCGTGCTCCGCCTCACACCGGGGCCGGAATCGGAATGAACCGGGCCGGCGGGGACGTTCCGTCGACGAACACCCGTACCGCCAACCCCTCGGAGAGACTTCACATGCGCGTCGAGATCTGGTCCGACATCGCCTGCCCCTGGTGCTACGTCGGCAAGGCCCGCTTCGAGAAGGGCCTGGCGGCCTTCGCCCACCGCGACGACGTCGAGGTCGTGCACCGCTCCTTCGAGCTCGACCCCCACCGCGCCAAGGGCGACACCGGCCCCGTCCTGGAGATGCTGGCGAAGAAGTACGGCCGGACCCTCGACGAGGCCCGCGCCATGGAGGCGCACGTCGCCACGAACGCCCACGCCGAGGGCCTCGGCTACCGCGTCGACGGCCGCGACCACGGCAACACCTTCGACATCCACCGGCTGCTCCACCTCGCCAAGGCACGCGGCCTGCAGAGCGAGCTGCTCGACCTGGCCTACCGCGCCAACTTCGCCGAGGAGCGCTCCGTCTTCGACACCGAGATCCTGGCGACGCTCGGCGTCGAGGCGGGTCTCGACGAGGCCGAGGTCCGGGCCGTCCTCGCCGACGAGTCGGCCTACGCCGACGCCGTACGGGAGGACGAGCGCGAGGCCGCCGAACTCGGCGCCAACAGCGTGCCGTTCTTCGTCCTCGACCGCCGCTACGGAGTCTCCGGCGGCCAGCCCGCCGAGGTCTTCACCCAGGCTCTGGAGCAGGCCTGGCAGGGCCGCGCCCTCCAGCCGGTCGGCGGCGACGCCGACGCCGAGGGCTGCGGCCCGGACGGCTGCGAGGTCCCGCAGGCCTGAAGGCCGCACCTTCCCCGAGCCGCCCCCATTCGCTCTGACCTGCGGAGATAAGGGCGGCTTGGAGTTCCCCCACGGTCGGATCCCCATTGACGGGTGATCGTGGGGAACCCAGGGTGGGGGTATGGATTCCCTGCATCAGCCGCTCGGCGGCACCGAGTTCGCGCCCAAGAAGACCTATCTGAACACCTCCGCCTGCGGGCTGCTGCCCCGCCGGACGATCGACGCCGTCACGCTCCTCGCCGAGGAGACCGCCGACGGCCGTTCCGACGGCGCGGGCAGCTTCGCGATCGTCGGCGAGGCCAGGGCGGCCTTCGCGCGGCTCGCCCACGTCGCGCCCGAGCGGGTCTCCGTCGGCAGCTCCGTCGCCGTGCACTGCGGGATGATCGCCCAGTCGATGCCCGCCGGTTCCGAGATCCTCTTCCCCGAGGGCGAGTTCTCCTCCGTCGTCACGCCGTTCACGATCCGCGGCGACCTCAAGGTCCGCTTCGTGCCGCTGGAGCTGCTCGCCGATTCCGTCCGTCCCGGGACGGCGCTCGTCGCCTTCTCGGCCGTGCAGTCGGCGGACGGCCGTACGGCGGACTTCGCGGCGATACGGGCCGCGGCGGCCGCCCACGGCGCCCGGACGCTCCTGGACGCCACGCAGTCGGCCGGCTGGCTGCCGCTGCACGCGGGGGAGTGGGACTACACCGTCGCCGGTGCCTACAAGTACCTGCTCTGCCCGCGAGGGGCGTCCTTCCTCACCGTCACCGAGGAGGCGCAGGACTCGCTCCTCGCGATCCACGCCAACTGGGTCACGGGCGAGGAGCTGTGGGTGAACAGCTACGGCCCGGTCCGTGAACTGGCCCGCTCCGCGCGCCGCTTCGACGAGCCGGTGGCCTTCCTCTCGTACCACGGGGCGGCCCGCTCGCTCGCCCTCCTCGAAGAGGTCGGCATCGACCGTATCGAGGCCCACAACAAGGGGCTCGCGGCCCGCTTCCGCACCGGGCTCGTCGAGCTCGGCCACACGCCGGTCAGGGACGACTCGACGGTCGTCGCGGTCCCCGGCCTCGGCGACCGGGCGGACGCGCTCCGCGCCGCCGACGTGCTGCTCTCCGCCCGCGCGGGCAACCTCCGGGCGTCGTTCCACCTGTACAACACGGCGGCGGACGTCGACCGCGTCCTGGAGGTCCTGGCGGGCTGAGCGCCCGCCCGGAGGCCGGCGGGCCGAGCGCCCGCCGCCGTCAGCAGCTCTTCGGCAGTGGCGGGCAGTCGCCCTCCTCGCCCGCCTCCTCGTACAGGTTCTCCGCCACGAGCCCGAGCAGGCGGGCCAGCTCCGCCCGGTCGTCCGGGGCGAGGCCGCCGAGCGAGAGGTCCTCCAGGTCCTTCCAGGCGCCCTCGACCCCGGCGCGCAGCGCCAGGCCCGCGTCCGTGGTCTCGACGAGGACCGCGCGCCGGTCGGCGGGGTCCGGGCGGCGGCGGACGTGGCCGCACTGCTCCAGGCGCTGGAGCATCTTCGTCACCGTCGAGGGGTCGAGGCCCAGGGACTGGATCAGCTCGGACTGGCGGACCGGCCCGGAGTCCCAGAGGCGCATCATCATCAGCTCCTGCCCCGGGTAGAGGCCGAGGTCCCGCAGCCGCCTCCCCATGGCGATCCGGTGCATCCGGGCGACCCGCGCCAGGGTGTGGCTGACGGGTCCGCCGCGCGCGGCGGCCGGCAGCGGTTCGCCGCACACACCGAGGGGCGCTCCGGCGCGGGGCTCGGTACGGACGGGGTCGGTTCCGGACATCGTTGCTCCTCGGGACGGCTCTCCCCCAAGATTACCTTGGTCGGCCAATGAATCGGTTACAGTGGCAACGGCCCAATTAGTTGGCCGACCACATATTGATGTGAGGGAACCGCCATGACCACTGCCTTCGACCCCGTCGACCTCGCCGGCACCCGTCTCGCCAACCGCATCGCCATGGCCCCCATGACCCGCAGCCGGGCCGACGGCGCCGAGCGCACCCCCACCGCGCTCGTCGCCGAGTACTACGCCCAGCGCGCCTCGGCCGGCCTCATCATCACCGAGGGTGCCCAGCCGACCGCCATAGGCCAGGGTTACCCCAACACCCCCGGTCTGCACAGCGCCGAGCAGATCGCCGCCTGGCGCGAGGTCACCGACGGCGTCCACGAGCGCGGCGGCCGCATCTTCGTCCAGCTGATGCACGCCGGCCGGATCAGCCACCCCGAGGTCCTCGGCGACGGCCTCCACCCCGTCGGCCCGTCCGCCGTCGCCCCGGCCGGACAGCTCTTCGCCGGCTCCGGGCTCATCGACTTCGTCGCCCCGCGCGAACTCACCGCCGACGAGGTGCGGGAGACGATCGCCGGCTTCGCCACCGCCGCGCGCAACGCCGTGGAGGCCGGCTTCGACGGCGTCGAGATCCACGGCGCCAACGGCTACCTGATCCAGCAGTTCCTCTCCGGCAACTCCAACCACCGCACCGACGAGTGGGGCGGACCGGTCGAGAACCGCATCCGCTTCGCCGTCGAGGTCGTCAAGGCCGTCGCCGCAGAGATCGGCCCCGAGCGCACCGGCCTGCGCGTCTCCCCGGCCAACACCTACAACGACATCGCCGAGACCGACACCGCCGAGATCTACCCCGCCCTCGTCGCGGCGATCGACCCGATCGGCATCGCCTACCTGCACGTCACGGAGGCCGCGCCCGAGGTCCGCGAGCTGACCCTCGCCCTGCGCAAGGCCTTCGACGGCACCCTCATCCTGAACCCGGCCACGGAGGGACCGACCGGGCCCGACGCCCTGGCCCTGATCGAGGACGGCACCGCCGACCTCGTCGCGTACGGGGCGCTGTTCCTCGCCAACCCCGACCTGCCGGCGCGGCTCCGGGCCGGCGGCCCGTACAACACCCCCGACACCGCCACCTACTTCGGCGGCGACCACCGCGGCTTCACGGACTACCCCGCGCTGTAGGGGATGCCCCCCGCACGACGAAGGGCGGGGCCCGTTCAGCCGGACCCCGCCCCTCCCTCGTGCACCGGTACGTCGGTACGGGCCCGTACGCCGGTACGCCCGTACTCCCGTACGTCCTACTTCCAGGCCTCCGTGACCGCGCGCCGCGCGCCCTCCAGATCCACCGTGCGGCCAGTGTCGCCGAGCGCCGCGCCCAGCGCCGCGAGCGAGGACTGCACCGCACCCGGCGTCGCGTCCACCCCGTAGTGGTTGACCCGGATCATCTCCTTGGCCAGCGCCCCGCCGCCCGCGATCAGCGGCAGCGACGGATCGGCGGCGAGGGCCTTCGCGACCAGCTCCGAGGCGTCCACCCCGGACGGCACGCGCAGCGTCGTCGCGACCGGCGCCGCGTCCCCCGCCTCGTACACATACGGCTCAAGACCGCCGCCCAGGGCAAGCGCACCCGCCCGGGTCGCCGCCGCCGCCGAGGCGTGCCGGGCCATCAGCGCGTCCAGACCCTCCGCCTCGATCCGCTCCACGCACGCCTCCAGGGCCAGCATCTCCAGCTGCGCCGGAGCGTGGAGCAGCGCCTTACGGCCGCTGTCGATCCACCGCTCCTTCCAGTCCAGGAGGGAGAGGTACGAGCGGCGCGGCGCGGCCGGGTTCGCGGCGAACCGCTCCCACGCCCGCACGCTCACCGAGACCGCCGAGACGCCCGCGGGGCCGCCCATCGCCTTCTGCGCGCCGATGATGCACATGTCCACGCCCCACGCGTCCGGCAGCACCGGCTCCGCGCCGATCGACGCCACCGCGTCCAGGTAGAACAGCGCGCCGTGCGCCCGGACGACCTCGCCGATCTCCGCGACCGGGTTGGTGTTGCCGGTCGCCGCCTCCGCGTGCACGAGCGACACGAAGTCGATCTCCGGGTGCGCGGCCAGCGCCCGCTCGACCTGCTCGGCCGTCACCGCCGTGTGGAAGGGCACCTCCAGGTCGACCACGGTCGCCCCGCAGTCCCGCAGCCAGTTCCCGAAGGTCTGCCCGTACGGACCGGTGACGACGTTCAGCGCGGTCGAGCCGGCCCGCGCCCCGCTGCGGATGCACCCCTCCAGGGGCAGCAGCGCCTCGCCCTGGGTGATCACCACGTCCTGCTCCGTGGAGAGCAGCGCGGCCACCCGCCGCTCGATCGACGCGAAATGCGCGGCGGTCAGCGGGGCCAGGTCCAGGAGCGGATGTGTCACGGTCACGGCGGTGCCTTCTTCGACTCGGTGCGGTGCGGGGTGGAACCCGGAACTCCCGATCAGGGTACCGACGGACGCCCCGCGCTCCCCTTGGCCCATCCGTACAAAAGGGATCTTCGTTCTGATGCAACCGTCAAGGGACATCAGGTGTCCAACAGGGCGACGGACCGGGCGCGGGCCCCGTCCGGCGCCCCCCCCGCAGCCGCCCGGAACCCTCCGGCCGACGCCCGCTACCGGCGTGCGATCGATGAGTGACCCGGTGAACCGGGAACCGCATCCCCGGCGGGGCCGCTCTCACCGCCAGACACCAGCAGCTGCTCGTACAGTGCAGACTTGACTTCCTCCCCCTCTTGAAGGAGGGGAGTCCTACGGCTTGCGCCGTGGGGATTTCTGCTTCATCGCCGACTGCCCGCCCGGAGTTCTCCGTTGGGGTCTTACGCCGGCTCCACAGACCGACACCGCCAGCCCGGCGGCCTTGAGGTTCTTCGCGGCGTTCACGTCCCGGTCGTGGGTCGTGCCGCAGCCTTCGCACGTCCAGGTGCGGACGTGCAGCGGCATGCTCTGGGCGAGCTTGCCGCATTCGGAGCACAGCTTGGAGGAGGGGAAGAAGCGGTCGACAGCGATCACTTCCCGCCCGTACCAGGCGGCCTTGTACTCCAGCATGCTCCGGAACTCCGACCATGCCGCATCGCTGATGGCACGGGCCGGACTCCGGTTCTTGAGCATGCTGCGCACGGTCAGGTCCTCGATCACGAGCGTTTGGTTCTCACGCACGAGTCGAGTCGTCAGCTTGTGCAGCCCGTCCCGCCGCCGGTCCGCGATACGGGCGTGGATCCTCGAGACCTTCCGCCGGGCCTTTCGGCGGTTGGCGCCATCACCCGGAGCCTTACGGGCAAGAGTCCGCTGAGCCCTGGCCAGGGCGGCACGGTCACGGCGCTCGTGCCGAGGGTTAGCGACCTTCTCCCCCGTGGACAGGGTCAGGAGGTGGTCCAGGCCAACGTCAATCCCGACCACCGCGTCCGTGACGGGGAGCGACTTGACGGACGGGTCCTCGCACAGCATCGAGACGAACCAGCGCCCCGCCGCGTCCTGCGAGACGGTCACCGTAGACGGCTCCGCCCCCACCGGCAGAGGACGGGACCACACGACGTTCAGTGGCTCCGCCATCTTCGCCAACGTCAGCCGACCGTCCCGGAACCGGAAACCGGACGTGGTGTACTCGGCCGACTTCCGCGACCTCTTGCGTGACTTGAAACGCGGGTACTTCGCCCGCTTGCCGAAGAAGCTCGCGAACGCGGACTGCAAGTGCCGCAGCGTCTGCTGCAACGGCACCGACGACACGTCATTGAGGAACGCCAGCTCCTCAGTCCGTTTCCACGCGGTCAGCATGGCCGAGGTGGCGTTGTAGTTGACCCGCTCCTGGCGCGCCCAGGCCTCCGTACGCGCCACGAGCGCCAGGTTGTAGACCTTGCGCACGCATCCGAATGTGCGCGACAGCTCAGCCGCCTGCGCATCGGTCGGATAGAAGCGGTACTTGAACGCCCGCTTCACAGGGCTCACGGTCATGCTCACAATTTAATGCGGCAACTGGTTAAGATCAAACCTGCGGGTCAGAGCACTGCGATCCACCCTTGCGGGCCCATCACAGCCCCTTGTCCGGTTCCGCAGGAATTCAGCTTCTCCCCCGACTGAAGCCGGGGGTGTCCACGAAAGGGACTCCGATGAGCGATCACGCGGTGCTGCATGTGAAGGGGCGGGTGCTCGTCGGCCCTGAGGACGTACGGGACGAACTCTGGTGCGTCGACGGACGGATCACCTTCGACCGGCCCGCAGCCGAGGCGGTGACCGTCGAGGGCTGGGTGCTGCCCGGTCTGGTCGACGCCCACTGCCACGTCGGCCTCGACCGGCACGGCCCGGTCGACGACGCCACGAGCGAGAAGCAGGCCCTCACCGACCGGGACGCGGGCACCCTGCTGATCCGGGACGCCGGTTCGCCCTCCGACACCCGCTGGATCGACGCGCGCGAGGACCTCCCGAAGGTCATCCGCGCGGGCCGCCACATCGCCCGCACCCGTCGCTACATCCGCAACTACGCCCATGAGATCGAGCCCGTCGACCTCGTCGCGTACGTCGGCCGGGAGGCCCGGCGCGGCGACGGCTGGGTCAAGCTCGTCGGCGACTGGATCGACCGCGAGGCGGGCGACCTCACCGCCTGCTGGCCGCGCCCCGAGGTCGAGGCGGCCATCGCCGAGGCGCACCGGCTCGGCGCCCGCGTCACCGCGCACTGCTTCGCCGAGGACTCGCTCCGCGACCTCGTCGAGGCGGGCATCGACTGCATCGAGCACGCCACGGGCCTCACCGAGGACACGATCCCGCTCTTCGCGGAGCGGGGCGTCGCCATCGTCCCGACCCTGGTGAACATCGCGACCTTCCCGCACCTCGCGGACGGCGGCCAGGAGAAGTTCCCGCGCTGGTCGGACCATATGCGCCGGCTGTACGAGCGGCGGTACGACACCGTCCGCGCCGCCTTCGACGCCGGCGTCCCCGTCTTCGTCGGCACCGACGCGGGCGGCTCCCTCGCCCATGGGCTCGTCGCCGAGGAGGTCGAGGAGCTGACCCGCGCCGGCATCCCGCCGATCGACGCGCTCGCGGCCACCGCCTGGGGAGCCAGGGCCTGGCTGGGCCGCCCCTCCCTGGAGGAGGGCGCCCCCGCCGACCTCGTCGTCTACGGCGAGGACCCGCGCGCGGACGTCCGCGTCCTCGCGGCACCGCGCCGGGTCGTCGTCAACGGCCGGGTGGTGGGCTGACCACCGGAGCGTCAGCAGGACGGCCCGACCGGCTCACCGGCTCAGAGGTTCAACGTCTCGGTCGGTCACCAGCTCGGACGCTCACCGGCTCGGACGGTCACCAGCTCTGACGCTCACCGGCTCAGGAAGGCGAGCCGGGCCCTCTTCTCCGGGATGAAGACCTCCGGCAGGTCTACCTCGGGCAGGACGACCTCCGGGCCCGGCTCGAAACCGGCCCGGACCATCCGGGCGATCGCCTTCTCGTTGGCGGCGTCCGGCTCGACCACGACACGGGTGCGGTCGAGCAGTGAGAAGTCGATCAGCACCCCGAGGAGCCGCGTCGAGAAGCCCGGCTCGGGGGAGGCGATCGGCGCGAGCATCAGATGGACGCCGATGTCGCCGGGGAGGACCTCGTAGCACTCGCCGACCCGGTCGGCCTCGGGGTCGTACGTCTGGAAGAGGGCGACCGGCTCCCCGTCCCGGCTGACCAGGTAACCGTGGTGCGTGGTCAGCGAGTCGAGGTGCGCGTAGATCTCCCGCACCTGCTCGACGGTGGTGCCGCCCATGCCCCAGAAGCGGGCGCGCTCCTCGTTCACCCAGGCGTGGATGAGAGGGGCGTCCCGGTCGGGGTCGACGGGGGCTACGCGAACGGTGCCGAAGCCTTCGACGGCCTGCTCGTACACGGTGGTGGCGGTGGTCATCGGGTTCCCTCGTGCTTCTCGGGCTTCTTGGGGTGCTCGTCGTGCTTGTCGTGCAATTCGTGCAATGTGTGGAGTTCGCGCTGCTCGCGCTCTTCGGTGAGCAGGTTCCAGTCGGTGGTGACGGGGGCGAGCTCGCCCCGCAGCCACAGGGGGAGCTGGTCGCGGTGGTGCGGGTCGCCGGGTACCCCGGACGCCCCGAACGGCACGATCCAGCCGCTCCGTTCGCGGTCGGCGAGGTCCCAGACGTAGCGGGCGGCGGAGGCCCGGGCGCTGCGGTCGGTCCAGCCGGGCACGCTCGACGTGGACAGGACGCAGTCGTGGTCCCCGGCGAGCCCGGGCCACTGGGCGTCGTCGGCGTCGGGGAGCGCCTGCCAGGGTGCCAGGCGGTGGGTCACGCCCCAGGCGGCGGGCGGATCGCCGGCCCCGACCTCCTCCAGGGCCTCGCGCACGCTCAGGTCGACGTCCCCGGCCGGTACGGGACCGGCCGTGAGCAGGGTCTCCAGGGCGAAGGCGACCCGGGGCCCGAGGGCCAGCCAGGGGCGGAAAAGCTCCGGGTACGGGGCGGGTTCGCGTAGCGCCGCGAAGGCCTCGTGGCCGGCGAGCCGCCGCACGACAGCGCCGCGCACGGCCGCGTACAGGCCCGCGTCGGCGCTCTCCGCGCCCATCCGCCGGTCCCAGCCGAGCAGCCGCGCGCGCACGGCGGAAGCGGCCGGGGAGAGGCCGTCGGCCGCCCGCTCCACGGCGGCGAGGAGCCGGGCCGCCGAAGGGTTGTCGGTGTCGGTGTGGACGGCGGTCGTGGACTCCGGGGTCCACTCCGCCGAGGTGCCGAGGAGCTCGTCGATGCGGGCCGCCCGGTGCGGCGGGGCGAACTCGACGCCGAGGGGCGCGGCGAGCCCCCGCGCGTTGGCCATGACGGCGTGGCCGTGGACCTCGGCGCGGGGCAGGGGCGCGGGCCCGGGCTCCCAGTCGTGCGCCGGATCCCAGGCGGGCACGAGCCGCAGGGAGTTGGCCCGCTGCCTTACGGGTACGTGGCCGGCGACCCGGTGCAGCAGCCCGCCCCGGGTGTCGGCGGCCTGGACGACGTTCACGGGCTCGACCCAGCCGTCGAGGGCCGCGTCCACGTCGGCGACGGTCCGGGCGCGCAGCAGCCCGGGCAGGGTGCCGAAGCCGAGCTCCCCGGTGACGCGCGGCGGGTACCGCAGGGCGACGGCCTCCCACTCCGGGGCGTCGTGTCGGGGCTCGTCGTCCACCCCGATGATCACGGGGCCGCGGTCCGTCTCCACCACCTCGATCACGACGGGCTCACCGCCCGCGACCTCGATCGTCTCCGGGTGCGCCGCGGCCGGGCGCCAGCCGTCGGGGCCGAAGGCCTCGACACCGCCGCCGGGGACCCGGCGGAGCCGCTCCCGGTAGAGGTCCTGGTAGTCGGCCATGGCGTTGGTGATCGCCCAGGCCGCGGAGCCGGTGTGGCCGAAGTGGGCGAGGCCGGGGACGCCGGGCACGGCGAGGCCCACCACGTCGTACTCCGGGCAGGCGAGCCGGATCTGCTGGTAGACGCCCGGCGCCTCGATGAACCGGTGCGGGTCGCCGGCCACCAGGGCCGCGCCGCTCGCGGTCCGTTCGCCGGACACCAGCCAGCCGTTGGAGCCCGCGGTGCCCGGGCCGTCCGTCGCGAAGAGCTCCGTCCACTCCTCGCCGAGCCGTGTGGCGACCTGCTCCCGCCACAGCTTGGTGGGGAAACCGGCGAGGAGGATGTGGGTGGAGAGCCACACGGCCAGCGGGGTCCACGGCTCCCACCGCCCGGGCGCGAGACCGGTCTCCGCGAACTCGGGTGCCCGCCGGGCCCCGTCCGCCAGACCGTCGTTGACCCCGTCGACGTACGCCCGGACCCAGGCGGCCGTGGCCGCGTCGGTGGCTTCGAGCCGTTCATGGCAGCGGCGTGCGGTGTCGGCGATCCGGGCCCGCCGGACGAAGGTGTCCCAGCCGAGCTCGGCGGCGCCGAGGAAGGCGGCCGTGGTGCCCTGGGCCCGGTGCCGCTCCACCTCCAGCTGCCAGGCGCGGTCGCGGGCGGTGACCCGCCCCTGGGCGAAGGCGAGTTCCTCCGGGTCCGTGGCGCGCAGATGGGGGACGCCCCAGGTGTCCCGGTAGACCTCGATGCTCACGGAGAACCCCGCTCCCGTCCGTATCTCTTACAGAACCTTAGGTTAGGCTGACCTAAGTGAATCTACAGGAGTCCAGGGGAGGAGATCACGGTGGGGCACGGTTGGCAGGGGGCGGTCCTCAAGCTGTTTCGCGGCAAGGACTTCACGTTCACGGTGACGGGGGCCGAGCAGGTCACCGAGGACTACCGCAGGGTGCGCTTCACGGACGGCGGCCTGCTCGCCGCGGCCGGGATCCACCCGACGATGTGGGTCCGCCTCTGGTTCGACGACGGGGGCAAGCCGCACCAGCGCGCGTACACCCTGGTCGACCCCGACCTGGCCGCGGGCGCCTTCAGTCTCGAATTCGCCCTCCATGACGGCATCGCCAGCCGCTGGGCCCGCGCCTGCGCTCCCGGCGACACCGTGGAGGCCACGCTCCAGGGCACCGGCTTCGAGGCGCCCGACCCGCTCCCCGCGCGGCTGCTCGTGGTCGGCGACCCCGCCTCCCTGCCCGCCGTCAACTCCCTGCTCGACGCGCTTCCCGGCGTCCCCGCCACCGTCTGGTTCGAGACGCAGCACGCCTCCGACGACGAACTGCCGGTCCGGCTCGACCCCGAGCACCACGAGCTGCGCCGGATCCCGCGCCAGGGCGGCGGCGCGGAACTCGTCGCCCGCGTCAAGGCCGAGCTGCCCGAGCTCGCGGACGCGACCTCGTACGTCTGGATCGCCTGCGACACGACGACGACCCGCACCCTCGCCGCGTACGCCCGCAGGGAGCTCGCCCTGCCCAAGGAGCGCGTCCACGCGCTCGGGTACTGGCGCGCGAGCTGACCGCTCCGGCCGTGCGCGCCAGGTTGACGATCCGTTACCCAGGGCCGTAGCGGGTCGTTCTCACTCTTCACACGCCTTCCCGCACGCGTGCGCTCGTACGAAAGACGCGGGGCGTACGGGAACGGTTGTGTCGAGAAAAATCGAATATGAGCACGGAAACCCCCCTTTGGAGTGAACTCACGTCAGGCGACTGTCAGTTCACTCTCCGTGCGTAAAGATTCCGGTGTCTCAAGTCGCCGAGGCCGCGCCGACCCACCGTCCCCGTGGTGAGCGGCCGGCGACGCCATGTCTCTTGTGGGGGTTCCACCATCTTGAACAGCAACACCTTCCGCGCGCCCGTACGCCGCACCGCCGCCGCCGCGACCGTCGCCGCCCTGGTCGTCGGTCCCGTGCTCCTCGCGGCCCCGGCGGCGCACGCCACGGGCGGCGAAGGGCGTGCCACCGCCGTCGTCCTGCGGGCCGGCCTCGACGTCTCCCTCCTCGACGAGAAGGTGAAGGTGCCGGTGCGGGCCTCGCTCAACGAGGTCAAGGCGCCGCGGACGGAGAGCGAGACCGCGCTCACGGTGAAGGTGCAGGGGGCCGAGGGCGGACAGCCGATCGACATCCTCGCCGCCGACGTCGCCACCTCCAAGGCCACCGTGGACGAGGAGAAGGCCGAGGGGTACGTGAACCTCGTCAAGGCGCAGGTCCACGTCCCCGGCATTCCGCTGCTCTCCCTCATCGAGGTCGAGAAGGTCACCTCCAAGGCCCTGTGCGAGGTGGGGAAGGAGCCGGTCGCCGAGTCCAACGTCCTCGGGCACGTGATCGTCTTCGGCAAGAAGACCACCCTCTCCACGGGCGGCCGGACCCAGGTGGCCGTGCCGGGCGTCGGCAAGGTCACCCTGGACCTCTCCCGTACCTCCACGACCTCCCGCACCGCGGCGGCGACGGCCCTCGAACTGAAGGTGGAGGTCAACCCGCTGGAGCTGGGCGTGGCCAAGGTCAACGGCACCGTGACGCTCGCCGAGGCGACCTGCGAGACGCCCGAGGGCACGGCCCCGACGGCGGAGCCCACCCAGGAGCCCACGGAGCAGCCGACCGGGAAGCCGACGGAGCAGCCCACCCAGGAGCCCGGCGAGCGGCCCTCCGAGCAGCCCACGCAGCGGCCCAGTGTCGAGCCGAGCGGCGACGGCGGCGTGAAGACCAACAACGGCGGCACCACCCCGACCCAGAACCTCGCCGAGACCGGCGCCGGCTCCACCACCACGTACATCGCGGCGGGCGCCCTCGCCCTCCTGGTGGCGGGCGGCGGCGCGCTGGCGCTCACCCGCTCCCGCGCCCGCTCGCGCGGCTGACGGCCCGAGGGGGAGGCGCCGGGGGGTGCCGAAGAAGTGGGGAAGCGGGGGTGCGGGGTGGGTGACGTGACGACGTCACCCACCCCGCACCCCTTCCCGATCGGCGCCGCCGTCGCCCGGAGTCCTACCGGCCCAGAGCCCTACCCGCCCAGCAGCAGCGCCTGGTCCAAGGCCTGGAGGAAACGGTTCGTCGTGGCCCGGTCCCGGACCGCGAGCCGCAGCCAGTTCCGGTCGAGCCCCGGGAACGTGTCGCCCCGGCGGGCCGCGAAACCGAGCAGCCGCAGCCGGTCCCGTATCGCGTCCGCCCCGTCGATCCGTATCAGGACGAAGGGGCCCTCCGCCCCGTCGACCGTCCGCACCTCGTCGAACTCCGCGAGACCGGCGAGCAGATGCGCCCGCTCCACGCCGATTCGGTGCGCCGCGTGCTCGGCCTCCGCCAGCGCCACCCGCGACATGCAGGCCTCCGCCGCCACCAGCGCCGGTGTCGACACCGGCCACAGCGGCTGCGCCCGCTCGAGCAGCGCGATCGTCTCCGGCTCGGCGAGCACGTACCCGATCCGCAGGCCCGCGAGCCCCCAGGTCTTGGTGAGGCTGCGCAGCACCACGAGCCCCGGTACGTCGGTCCGCCCGGCCAGCGACTCCCGCTCGCCCGGCACCGCGTCCATGAACGCCTCGTCGACCACCAGCGTCCGCCCCGGCCGGGCCAGGGCGGCGATCGCGGCGGCGGGATGCAGGACGGAGGTCGGGTTCGTGGGGTTCCCGATCACCACCAGGTCCGCGTCCTCGGGCACCGCCGCCGGATCCAGCCGGAAACCGTCCTCCTCGCGCAGCAGCACCCGGCCCACCTCGTGCCCGGCGTCGCGCAGCGCCGCCTCCGGCTCGGTGAACTGCGGATGCACCACCACCGGCCGCCGCGCCGGCAGCGCTCGCGCGATCAGCACGAAGGCCTCCGCGGCGCCGGCCGTGAGCAGCACCCGGCCCGGCCGCACGTCGTGCCGCACGGCGACCGCGGCCCGCGCGGCCCGGCCGTCGGGATAGGCCGCGAGGCCGGTCAGCGAATCGGCGATCCGCTCCCGCAGCCAGTCCGGAGGCGTGTTCGTCCGGACGTTGACCGCGAGATCGATCAACTTCTCGTCCCGGACCTCGGCGTCACCGTGGTGGCGCAGGTCGTGGGCGTCGGAGTGCGTGTGCGTGTCCATGGCCGCCGTCGTGTGGGGGGTGGGGATGGTGGGGGGTGAGCCGGGCTCGCCAGCGATGTACCCGTGAGCCAGGTGCAACAACCGTACGCCTGGGGCATGTTCGTGCGGACAAACCGGTACGCAGGTGGCGATCGCGCACGTAACGCTCCGCGATTTCCGCTTGGGCACGAGCAGCACGGCCCGCGAACCCCCGCCGCCCGACGCGCCGGCCGCCCCGCCGCCCGACGCGCCTGTCGACTCGCCGACCGCCGCACCGGCCGATCCGCAGGCCGCGGCTTCGGCCGCCCCGCCGCCCGACGCGCCTGTCGACTCGCCGACCGCCGCACCGGCCGATCCGCAGGCCGCGGCTTCGGCCGCCCCGCCAGTCGGCCCGCCGGCCGCCCCGCCCGCCTCTGCCCCCGCCCCCGCCCCCGCCCCCGCCTCTGCCCCCGCCTTCGCCCCCGGGCCCGCCCCCGCCCCCGCGCCCGCCGTGAGCAGCGCGGCCGCCTCCGCCACCGACGGAGTCCCCGTCGCGTCCGCCGCCCGCGCCGACGGCTGCGGTACGGCGACGGCGGCCAGCTCCCTGGCCGCGAACCCCCGCACCGGAACCCCCAGCTCCGCGCCCGCGCCCACGAGACCCGGCTCCGCGGCCCGCGCGTCGAGCGTGGCCAGCGACCGCACGGCCGCCCGCGTCAGCCCCGCCTCCCGCAGCACCGCGTCGACCAGCGCGAGCACGTCGCCCACCCCGGCGCCCGGCCGGGCCCCGACGCCGAGGTGCGCGCACACCGCCCCATCCGATAGCAAAGGCCCATGGCTGTGGTCGTCGCGCTCGGCGCGTTCCTCATGACGCTCTTCGGCGGGTGGGTCGCTGGGCGCGTCACCGACCGCCGCCACCTCGTCCTCGGCCTCGCCGGCGGACTGATGCTCGGCGTCGTCGGACTCGACCTCCTGCCGGAGGCCCTGGAGGCCGCGGGGGAGGAGGTCTTCGGTGTCCCGGAGGCCCTGCTGCTCTTCGTCGGCGGCTTCCTCTTCGCCCACGTGGTGGAGCGGCTCCTCGCCGTCCGCCAGGCGGCACACGGGGTCGGCGCCGACGAGAGGGTCCCGCAGGTCGGTCTCACCGCGGCCGCCGCGATGGTCCTGCACAGCCTCATGGACGGCATCGCCCTCGGCGCCGCCTTCCAGGTCGGCGGCGGCATGGGCGCCACCGTCGCGCTCGCCGTCATCACCCACGACTTCGCCGACGGCTTCAACACGTACACGATCACGAGCCTCTACGGGAACGCCCGCCGCAAGGCCATCGGGATGCTCGTCGCCGACGCCGTCGCCCCGATCCTCGGCGCCGCCTCCACCCTGCTGTTCACTCTTCCGGAGGAACTCCTCGGGAGCTATCTCGGCTTCTTCGGCGGCGCCCTGCTCTACCTCGCCGCCGCCGAGATCCTGCCCGAGGCCCACCACGAACACCCCGCCCGCTCGACCCTGCTGTGCACGGTCGCGGGCGTGGGCTTCATCTGGCTCGTGGTGGGCGTCTCCGGCGGCTGATCTCACGCGCGGTGCTCCACCGCGCAGTGCTCCACGAACCGCGCGGCGACCTCCGGGGACCCCGCCCAGTGCGTGTGGACGTAACTGGCGTGCACCCCGCCCTGTACGAAGCCCTCGACGCTCCCCCGAGCTCCTCGAGCAGGGGGGACCCCCACCGGCTGCCGCAGCCCCCAGGCCGCCCGCGCCCCCGCACCCGGCTCGATCACGGTCCGGTGGAACTCGTGCCCCCGCAGCCGCGCGCCCGCCGGAGCGAGCACGCTGTCGCTCACGGCGACGGCGTCCCGGTACCCGAGCGTGAGCCGCTCCGACATCCGCGCGTCCGCGTCGAGCACGCCGCACATGGGCGTGCCGTCGAGGGAGCGCGCCAGGTACAGCAGCCCGGCGCACTCGGCGGCGATCGGCGCACCGGAGGCGGCGAGCTCGGCGACGGCCTTCCGCAGGGGCTCGTTGGCGGACAGCTCGGCCCCGTACATCTCGGGGAAGCCGCCACCTATGACGAGCCCGGACGTCCCTTCGGGCAGGCTCTCGTCCCGCAGCGGATCGAAGGTGACGACCTCGGCGCCGGCGGCGGTGAGCAGCTCGGCATGCTCGGCGTACGAGAACGTGAACGCGGCCCCGCCGGCGACGGCGACCCTCGGTGTGGGCACACCCGGACCACCGGCGCGCAGCCGCTCCCCGACCTCCGGCACCCACGGCTCGGCGTGCAGTTCCGGCGCGCTGCGGGCCAACGCGAGCAGCGCCTCCAGATCGCACCCGGCGAGAACCTGCTCCGCCTGCGCCGCCACAGCGGAGACCGCCGCTGCCTGCCGCTCGGCGACCGGCACGAGCCCCAGGTGCCGCGAAGGCGTCGCCACGGCAGGCGCCCGCCGCAGCACGCCGAGCACCGGCACCCCCGACTCGCCAAGGGCTTCCCGCAGCAGATGCTCGTGCCGATCGGTAGCGACCTTGTTCAGGATCACGCCCCCGATCCGCACCTCCGGATCCCACGAGGCGAACCCGTGCACGAGCGCCGCCACCGACCGCGACTGCGACGACGCGTCCACGACGAGCACCACCGGCGCCTTGAGCAGCTTCGCCACCTGCGCGGTGGACGCCAGCTCGCCCTGGTCGGCGGCCCCGTCGTACAGGCCCATGACCCCCTCGACCACGGCCAGGTCGCAGCCGCGCGACCCGTGCGCGAAGAGCGGCGCGACCAGCCCCGTACCGCACATGTACGCGTCGAGGTTGCGGCCCGGCCGGCCGGTCGCGAGCGCGTGGTAGCCCGGGTCGATGTAGTCGGGGCCGACCTTGTGCGGGGACACGGCCAGACCACGGCCGGCGAACGCGGCCATCAGGCCGGTCGCGACCGTGGTCTTGCCCGCGCCGGACGACGGCGCGGCGATGACGAGACGTGCTACCACTCGATGCCCCGCTGGCCCTTCTGACCGGCGTCCATCGGGTGCTTGACCTTGGACATGTCGGTGACGAGATCGGCGAAGTCGAGGAGCTCCTGCGGCGCGTGGCGGCCGGTGATGATCACGTGCTGGTGCCCGGGACGGTCGCGCAGCACCTCCACGACCTCCTTGACGTCGATCCAGCCCCAGTGCAGGAGGTAGGCGAACTCGTCGAGGACGTAGAACGTGTACTTCTCCTCGGCGAGGTCCCGCTTGACCTGCTCCCAGCCCTCGCGGGCCTTCTCCTCGTGCGACTGCTCACCCTCGGCGACCTCGCGCTGGATCCAGGACCAGCCCTCTCCCATCTTGTTCCAGGTGACAGTGCCGCCCTTGCCGGTCTCGCCGAGCGCCTTGAGGGCGTTCTCCTCGCCGACCTTCCACTTGGCGGACTTGACGAACTGGAACACCCCGATCGGCCAGCCCTGGTTCCAGGCGCGCAGCGCCATGCCGAACGCGGCGGTCGACTTCCCCTTGCCGACGCCCGTGTGCACCATCACGAGTGCGCGGTTGCGGCGCTGACGGGTGGTGAGACCGTCGTCGGGCACGACGGTCGGCTGTCCCTGCGGCATTAAGCGGCCCTCCTGGTTGTCTGATCTGCCTGTACGTCCCTGACGAGGCCGGCGATCGAGTCGGCCCGCAGCTCGTCCAAGGTGACGGCGGTGCCGCCGAGTTCGCGTGCGAGGCTCCCGGCGAGACCCAGCCGCACCGGACCGGTCTCGCAGTCCACGACCACGCAAGCCGTGCCGTCGGCGGCGTGCAGCCGCGCCGCGCGGGCGGCCAGCGCCACCGGGTCGGCGCCGCCGCCCGTCGCGCGCCCGTCGGTCACGACGACGAGCAGCGGGCGGCGCGAGGGGTCCCGCAGCCGCTCGATCCGCAGCACGTCATGGGCCTTGAGGAGCCCGGCCGACAGCGGTGTACGGCCACCGGTCGGGAGCTTCTCCAGGCGTGCGGCGGCCGCGTCCACGGACGAGGTCGGCGGCAGCGCGAGGTCGGCGGTACGGCCCCGGAAGGTGATCAGGCCGACCTTGTCGCGCCGCTGGTAGGCGTCGAGGAGCAGGGAGAGGACAGCGCCCTTCACGGCGCTCATCCGCTGCCGGGCCGCCATCGAGCCGGAGGCGTCCACCGCGAACAGCACCAGGTTTCCCTCGCGCCCCTCGCGGGTCGCCTGCCGCAGGTCGTCCCGCCGGACGACGAGCCCGGGACCGGTCCGCCCGCGCGCCCGCTGGTGCGGGGCGGCGGCCTGCACGGTCGCCGCGAGGTGCAGCTTGGTGAGCGCGCCCCGGGGCCGGGTGGCTCCGGTGGTGCGGCCGTGTTCGGTACGCGCCCGGGAGCGGCGCCCGGCGGCGCCCTCGCCCAGACCGGGCACGCTCAGCATCCTCGTACGGAAGGGCTCGGCGGCCTGGACGGCCGCGCGCTCACCGGCGCCGGAGCCCTGCGCCTGCGGGGCGGGGGCCGGGGCGGGCGCCTCGGCGGGAGCGGAGGTGTCCTGGGGAGCGGGGGCGTCCTCGGGCGAGCCGTCCTTCTCGGGGCCGGGGCCTTCGCCCTGCGGCGGAATCCCTCCACCACCGCCGGGACCGCCGTCACCCGGACCGTCCGGGCCGTCCGGCTCGGGGTCGTCGTCGGGCTCGGTCCGCGGCTCCTCGCCCTTGAACTGCTCCAGGGTCTCGTCGAGTTTGTCCTCGTCGAGGCCGGGCGCGTCGAAGGGGTTGCGGCGTCGCCGGTGGGGGAGGGCCAGGAGCGCGGCCTGCCGCACGTCCTCCGAGGTGACCTCGGTCCGCCCGGCCCAGGCGGCGAGGGCGGTCGCGGCCCGCGCCATGACGATGTCGGCGCGCATGCCGTCGACCTCGAACGCGGCGCAGGTCGCGGCGATCTGGAGGAGCGCCGCGTCCCCGAGGACCACCTTCGGGAGCAGGTCGCGGGCGGCGACGATCCGCTCGCGCAGATCGGCCTCCTCGCCGGCCCAGCGTGCGGCGAACGCGGCCGGGTCGTCCTCGAAGGCGAGCCGCCGCCGGACGACCTCGACCCGCTGCTCGGGCACGCGGGACGCGGCGACCTCCACGGTCAGCCCGAACCGGTCGAGCAACTGCGGCCGCAGTTCGCCCTCTTCGGGGTTCATGGTCCCGACGAGCAGGAACCGGGCGGCGTGGCGCACGGAGACGCCCTCGCGCTCGACGTGGGAGGCGCCCATGGCGGCGGCGTCGAGGAGGTGGTCGATCAGGTGATCGCTCAGCAGGTTGACCTCGTCGACGTACAGGATGCCCCGGTGGGCCGCCGCGAGGAGTCCCGGCTCGAAGGCCTTCACGCCCTCGGCGAGCGCCTTCTCGATGTCGAGCGCGCCGACGAGCCGGTCCTCGGACGCGCCGACGGGCAACTCGACCATCCGCGCGGCCCGTTCGGTGCCGGGGGCGTCGGAGTGCGGCCCGTCCGGGCAGCCCGCGTCGGGCGACGACGGATCACAGCTGAACCGGCAGCCGGCCACCACCGGAACCACCGGCAGCAGATCGGCGAGCGCGCGGACGGCCGTGGACTTGGCGGTCCCCTTCTCGCCCCGGACGAGCACACCGCCCACCGCCGGACTGACCGCGTTCAGCAGCAGCGCGAGCCGCAGATCGTCCATGCCGACGACGGCGGTGAACGGAAACCGGGTGCTCATCGGTGGGTCCTTCCCTCAAGTTCGATCGACTGATGCGAACGGGCCTGCCAGGCCCGGCCGCACGGGGTGTACTCCACCGGCCCGGCGGCCGCCGACGGCGGGCGACCACCCACGGGGGCCACCGGCAGCCGTCCCGCGCGGCCCGCCCGCGCACCACGCACGCCCCCGACCCCGCCGCGCACGCGCCGCGTCACGGCGCACCCGGCGGCACGAACGGCAGCCCCGCCGGGGCCCCCTCCTCGATGAGCCGCAGCAGCGCGTCCGTGTCCGCGTGCTCCTCGATCAGGTCGCCGAGCCGGTCCAGCTGCTCTTCCCGCAGCGTGCCGAACGACGTGTCGGGGGCCGGCACGAACCGCCGCCCCGCCGCCGCCGCGACCTCCCGCAGGAACGCCCGGCGGAACCCGTCGCTCTCCAGGGAGCCGTGCCAGTGCGTACCCCACACGGAGCCGACCCGGCACCCGTCCAAGAACGGCTCGCCACCCTCCACCACCGCGACACCGTGATGGATCTCGTACCCCTCGACCCGCTCCCCGAGCGCCTCGCCGACCGGCCGGGCGAGGGTCTTCTCGCGCGCGAACCGCACCCGTACGGGCAGCAGTCCGAGCCCGGAGACGGCCCCGGCCTTCGACTCGACCTCGTCCTCGATGTGCTCCCCGAGGGCCTGGAACCCGCCGCAGATCCCGAGGACCGGACGCCCTTCGGCCGCGCGCCGGGCGAGCTCATCGGCCAGCCCCCGTTCCCGCAGCCACGCGAGCGCCTTCACCGTCCCCCGGGTGCCGGGCACGACGACGAGGTCCGCGTCGACGAGCTCCTCGGGCCGGTCCACGAACCGGACGACGACGCCCGGCTCGGCGGCCAGCGCGTCGACGTCCGTGAAGTTCGACATGAGCGGTACGGCGCAGACGGCGACCCGCAGCACGTCCGCGCCGACCGGCGGCGCGACGACGGACTCGCGCACGGTGCCGCGCAGCGAGACGCGGAGCCCGTCCTCCTCGTCGATGCCGAGCCCGTGCGCGTACGGCAGGACACCGAAGGTCCGGCGCCCGGTCAGCCCGTGGAGCATGTCGAGGCCCGGTTCGAGGAGGGTCACGTCACCCCGGAACTTGTTCACGAGGTATCCGGCGACGAGCGACTGGTCCTCGGGGCTCAGCAGCGCCGTCGTCCCGAAGAACTGGGCGAAGACCCCGCCCCTGTCGATGTCGCCGACCACGACGACGGGCAGCTCGGCCGCCCGCGCGATGCCCATGTTCACGATGTCCGTGCGCCGCAGGTTGATCTCGGCCGGACTGCCCGCCCCCTCGCAGATCACGGCGTCGTACATGCCCCGGAGTTCCTCCAGGCACGCCATCACCGGCTCGAAGAGCTCCTTCTGCCGCCCCCCGTGGTAGCCCCTGGCGCTCAGCTCACCCACCGGCTTGCCCATCAGGACGACCTGGCTGGAGCGGTCGCTGCCCGGCTTGAGCAGCACCGGGTTCATGAGCGCGGTCGGCTCGACCCGGGCGGCCTGCGCCTGCATGGCCTGGGCCCGCCCGATCTCGGCGCCCTCGCGGGTCACGAAGGAGTTGAGGGACATGTTCTGCCCCTTGAACGGCGCCACCTTCAGGCCCTTGCGGACCAGCCAGCGGCAGATGCCGGCCGTCACGACGCTCTTGCCGGCGTCGGACGTGGTCCCGGCGACGAGCAGGCCCCCACCCCTCATGCGTTCCTCCGCTTCAGCGCGTTGACGATCAGCCGGCCGCTCACACAGGCGGCCAGGGCGAGTCCGGTGACCCGGCGGGACAGTCGTACCGCCCGGTCGATGTCGGCGACCTCGACGGGCCGCCCCTCGCCGTTGAGCACGGGCCGGTGCTCGACCCGCCCGCCGTACGAGAGGGTCCCCCCGAGCCGTACGCCGAGGGCGCCCGCGAAGGAGGTCTCGACGGGGCCCGCGTTGGGGCTCGGGTGCTTGGCCGCGTCCGCCCGCCAGGCCCGGACGGCGCCGCGCGGATCGTCTCCGGCGAGCGTCGCGGCGACGGCCGTCAGCCGGGCCCCGGGCCAGCCGGCCACGTCGTCGAGCCGGGCCGAGGCCCAGCCGAAGCGGCGGTGGCGCGGGGACTTGTGGCCGACCATCGCGTCGAGGGTGTTCACGGCCCGGAAGGCGAGGAGGCCCGGCACGCCCGCGACCGCGCCCCAGAAGAGGGCGCCGACCACGGCGTCGGAGGTGTTCTCGGCGACGGACTCGACGACCGCGCGGGCCATCGCGGGACCGTCGAGGGACTGCGGGTCGCGCCCGCACAGGTGCGGCAGCCGCTCCCGGGCGACGTCCAGGTCCCCGACGGCGAGCGCCCCGCCGATCGCGCGGGCCTCCCGCCCCAGGGTCGTCCCGCCGACGACGGCCCAGACGGAGGCGGCGGTCAGCGCCACGGCGGCGGCCGGCCGGTCGCGTACGGCCCGGGCGGCGAGTGCGCCCAGGGCGGCGGTGGAGCCGGCGCAGACGGCGGTGTGCAGGGTGCCCCAGCCGCGGTGGTCGTGGTGGAGGCGCTGTTCGACGGCGGCGGCCGCGCGGCCGAAGACGGCGACGGGATGTCCGCGGCGGGGATCGCCGACGAGCTGGTCGACGGCGAGCCCGAGGGCCGCGCCGTACGCGAATCCGTCCGGGGCGAGGCGGCTGGCTCTGATGCGGCCGGGCATGGCGCAGGTCCTCACTCAGGGTCCGCGCCCTGGATCGACGTGACCGGCGGCGAGAGTTCCTGACTTCCGGACCCTTCGGATCCGGTCACAGTGGCGGGACCGCGCCGGATTCGCACCGGACTTCCTCTGCTGCCGCCGTAATGGCCTCGGCAGTCCACCACGGCCCGCGAACACCCGTCAACTCACCCTTGACCTGCGACAGGTCACTGTGCGAAGCACCACAAACACGGCGGCCGGGCGGCCGGCACCCGAAGGTGCGGAC
>NZ_JBSGTX010000019.1:22845-115908 GCF_053607625.1 Streptomyces sp. NPDC055103 | reverse complement strand
GCCGCCGGCATCTGGCACAACTGGACCACCGGCGCCGCAGTCAAACGCTCCCTGATCGCCTACGACCACTGAAGACATCGGACTCATTCATCTAGGGCGCGTCACGCGCTCCGGCGGGAGGTCATGAGCAGCCGCTGGAGCTCCCGGGCCGCCCTGGGTGGTGCCACGTCGCTGCGGTGGGCCAGGGCGATCGTCCGGCGCAGGCCCGGCCGGGCGAGCGCCGTCACCCGCAGGTCGCGGCCCGCCCGCGCCGCCACCATCGCCGGGACGACCGCGAGCCCGAGCCCCGCCCGGACGAAACCGAGCACCGCGTCCAGCTCCCCGCCCTCGACCGTGAACGTCGGCTCGAAACCCTCCGCCCGACAGGCCGCCACGGTCAGTTCCCGCAGGTCGTACCCGTGCCGGAACATCACGAGCGGCTGGTCCCGCAGATCCTTGATGCGGACCGGGCGTCCCGGCGCCGGCGCCGCGGCGGAGGAGACGACCACGAGGTCCTCCCGGAGCAGCTCCACCGTGGTCAGGGCCGGTGACGGGCTCGGCAGCGGCAGCACCACGAGCGCGAGGTCGAGCGCCCCGCGTGCCAGCTCCCGTACGAGGTCGTGCGAGCCGCCCTCCTCGATGAGGAGCTCGATCCCCGGGTGCAGGTCGTGGAAGGCGCGCAGCACGTCCGGGAGCAGTCCCGTGCAGAGGCTCGGCGTCGCGCCGAGCCGCACCCGGCCCCGCTTGAGCTGCGCGAGCTCCTGCACCTCAAGGCGGGCCGTCTCCGTGTCGGCGAGGATCCGGCGGGCGAGCGGCAGCAGCGCCTCGCCCGCGTCGGTCAGCGCGATGTTGCCCCGGGCCCGGCTGAACAGCTCCGCGCCCAACTCCTGTTCCAGGGCCTTGATCTGCTGGGAGAGCGAGGGCTGCGAGACGTGGACGCGCTCGGCGGCCCGCGTGAAGTGACGGGTCTCGGCCACGGCGACGAAATAGAGGAGCTGCTGGAACTGCATGTCCCCAGCGTAGGGGAAATGAATAGGAGACGCCTATCGAGATCAGCCGGACCATGTCTTGGACCTCTCAGACCCTTCGGCTCTAGCGTCGTGGACATGGCTCTGGCACCCACGAGGGACCGGACGGCGGACCGCCCGCCGTCCCCCACACCGTCACGCGGATTCCTGTCATCGACCCTCGGCAAGAAGACGGTCATGGCCGTCAGCGGGCTGCTCATGCTCGGCTATCTCGTCGCCCATGTCGCCGGCAACCTGAAGGTCTTCTTCGGCCCCGAGGAGTTCAACGCCTACGGCCGCTGGCTGCGGGTCATGGGCGCCCCCGTCCTGCACCACGAGTGGGCCCTCTGGCTCGTCCGGATCGTGCTCCTCGCCGCCGTCGTGGCCCACGCCGTCTGCGCGTACCAGCTCAGTCGCCGCGACGTGAAGGCCCGCCCCACCGCGTACGTCCACCGCCGCAAGGGCTCCTCCTACGCGACCCGCACCATGCGCTGGGGCGGGATCATCCTCGCCCTCTTCATCGTCTGGCACGTCCTCGACCTCACCACCGGCACCGTCCACCCAGGTGGCTTCGAGGAGGGCAAGCCCTACCAGAACGTCGTCGACACCTTCTCCACCTGGTACGGCAACGTCATCTACGTCGTCGCCATGCTCGCCGTCGGCCTCCACGTCCGCCACGGCTTCTGGAGCGCCGCCCAGACCCTGGGCGTCGGCAACGCCCGCCGCGAGCGCCTCCTCAGGGCGGTCGCCGACACTCTCGCGCTCGTCCTGACCGCGGGCTTCGTCTCCGTACCCGTCGCCGTCATGACCGGAGTGGTGAGCTGAATGACCTTCGTCGACTACCGCGAGGGCGAGCCGATCGCCGACACCGCCGCCCCGGCAGGACCCATCGCCGAACGCTGGGACACCCGCCGCTTCGAGGCCAGGCTGGTCAACCCCGCCAACCGCCGCAAGCACCGGATCATCGTCGTCGGCACCGGCCTCGCCGGCGGCTCCGCCGGTGCGACCCTCGCCGAACAGGGCTACCAGGTCGTCCAGTTCTGTTTCCAGGACTCCCCGCGCCGCGCCCACTCGATCGCCGCGCAGGGCGGCATCAACGCCGCCAAGAACTACCGCAACGACGGCGACTCCGTGCACCGCCTCTTCTACGACACCGTGAAGGGCGGCGACTTCCGGGCCCGCGAGTCCAACGTCCACCGCCTCGCGCAGATCTCCGTCGAGATCATCGACCAGTGCGTCGCCCAGGGCGTGCCCTTCGCCCGCGAGTACGGCGGACTCCTCGACACCCGCTCCTTCGGCGGCGTCCAGGTCTCCCGCACCTTCTACGCCCGCGGCCAGACGGGCCAGCAGCTGCTGCTCGGCGCCTACCAGGCGCTGTCCCGGCAGATCGCCGCCGGCGCCGTCGAGATGCACGCCCGTACGGAGATGCTCGACCTGATCGTCGTCGACGGCCGGGCACGGGGCATCGTCGCCCGAGACCTGATCACGGGCGAGATCTCCACCCACTACGCGGACGCCGTGGTCCTCGCCACCGGCGGCTACGGCAACGTCTTCTACCTCTCCACCAACGCGATGAACTCCAACGCCACCGCCGTGTGGCGGGCCCACCGGCGCGGCGCGTACTTCGCCAACCCCTGCTTCACCCAGATCCACCCCACCTGCATCCCGCGCACCGGCGACCACCAGTCCAAGCTGACCCTGATGAGCGAGTCGCTGCGCAACGACGGCCGCATCTGGGTCCCGAAGGCGAAGGGCGACACGCGCCCAGCCGCCGACATCCCCGAGGACGAGCGCGACTACTACCTGGAGCGGATCTACCCCTCCTTCGGCAACCTCGTCCCCCGCGACATCGCCTCCCGCGCCGCGAAGAACGTCTGCGACGAGGGCCGCGGCGTCGGCCCCGGCGGCCAGGGCGTCTACCTCGACTTCGCCGACGCGATCCGGCGCCTGGGCCGAAAGGCCGTCGAGGAGAAGTACGGCAACCTCTTCGAGATGTACGAGCGGATCACCGCCGAGAACCCGTACGAGGTGCCCATGCGGATCTACCCCGCCGTGCACTACACGATGGGCGGACTCTGGGTCGACTACGACCTCCAGACCACCGTCCCCGGCCTCTTCGCGATCGGCGAGGCCAACTTCTCCGACCACGGGGCCAACCGGCTCGGCGCCTCCGCCCTCATGCAGGGCCTCGCCGACGGCTACTTCGTCCTCCCGGCCACCATCAACGACTACCTGGCCCGCCACCCGCACGCCGAACCGGTCACCGACGACCACCCGGCGGTACGGGACGTCCTCGCCGAGACCGAGGACCGGCTCCACCTCCTCCTCTCCGTCGACGGCGACCGCACCCCCGACTCCTTCCACCGCGAACTGGGCGAACTCATGTGGGAGTTCTGCGGCATGGCCCGCACGGAGGAGGGCCTGCGCAAGGCCCTCGCGCGGATCCCCCTGATCCGGGAGGAGTTCTGGCGCCGGATCAAGGTCCCCGGCACGGGCCAGGAGTTCAACCAGTCCCTGGAGAAGGCCAACCGCGTCGTCGACTACCTGGAACTCGCCGAGCTCATGTGCCTCGACGCGCTCCACCGGGCGGAGTCCTGCGGCGGCCACTTCCGCGAGGAGTCCCAGACGCCGGACGGCGAAGCGGCCCGGCACGACGAGGAGTTCGCGTACGCGGCGGCCTGGGAGTTCAGGGAGCCGGGCACCTCGCCCGTCCTCCACAAGGAAGACCTCACCTTCGAGTACGTCCACCCCACCCAGCGGAGCTACGCATGAGGCTCACCCTGCGCGTCTGGCGCCAGCGGAACGCCGACGCCCCCGGCGCCATGTCCACCTACGACGTCGACGGCATCTCCGCCGACATGTCGTTCCTGGAGATGCTCGACACGCTCAACGAAACGCTCATCCTGCGGGGCGAGGACCCCGTCGCCTTCGACCACGACTGCCGCGAGGGCATCTGCGGCGCGTGCAGCCTCGTCATCAACGGCGACGCCCACGGCCCCGAGCGCACCACCACCTGCCAGCTCCACATGCGCTCCTTCCGTGACGGCGACACGATCGACATCGAACCCTGGCGCGCGGCGGCCTTCCCCGTCGTCAAGGACCTGGTGGTCGACCGCTCCGCCTTCGACCGCGTCATCCAGTCGGGCGGCTACATCAGCGCCCCCACGGGCTCGGCCCCCGAGGCCCACGCGACCCCCGTCCCGAAGGCCGACGCCGACGCGGCCTTCGAACACGCGGAGTGCATCGGCTGCGGAGCCTGCGTGGCGGCCTGCCCCAACGGCTCGGCGATGCTCTTCACCTCGGCGAAGATCAACCACCTGAACGTCCTCCCGCAGGGCTCCCCGGAACGCGAGACCAGGGTCCTCGACATGGTGGCCCGGATGGACGCGGAGGGCTTCGGCGGCTGCACACTGACCGGCGAGTGCGCGACCGCCTGCCCGAAGGGGATCCCGCTGCCGTCGATCGCGGCGATGAACAAGGAGTGGCTGCGGGCGCGGAGGAAGGTGAAGGGGTAGGGGGAGACTCGTCAGACGGGGGTGGCGTACGGGTCGAGGGACACCCAGCCCCTCTCGGTCTGGACGAAGAGGACCCCGCCCGCCACGAGGACCCCGGCGTCCCCGGTGCCCGTCTCGCGAGCCCCCGCGGGCAGCACGAAACGGGCGGCCAGGGCGTGTCGGGTGAGGTCGATCACGACGCCGGCGGCACCGCAGATCACATAGGCCCGCTGCCCCGTCACGACCGGCGGCGGGTTCTCCGCCCCGCAGGCCAGCCCCAACGGAAGCTGCCAGAGGGGGCCTCCGCCGCCGCCGTCGTCGAGCTGCGCGAACGAGTGGTCCGGGCGCTGGGCCGTGATCACGCCGTACATGCCCCGATCCGAGAAGGTGACCGTGGAGATGCCGTTCGGCACGTCCAGATCAGGATGCTTCGCACCGGACCTCTGGAGAAGCAGACCGTGGCTCTCCGCCAACCGGCAGAAGAAGAAAGGTCCTTCCGTACCGCGAAGCGGTAGAACCGTCAGATCCCGAGGCTCGCAAGGCTTTTCCAAGGCCGTCGTCGTCGCGGTCGATCCGTCGGAGGCCCGCAGGCTCACGACGTGCCCGGCCTCCGTACCCCCGCCCGACATGGTGAGGGCGTGGACACGGTCTCCCGAGATCCGCACCCGGGGGTACCCGATCCCCTCGACCACACGCGGCCGTCGCCAGCGCACCTCTCCGGTGGCGGCGGCGAGCGAAACCACCGTTCCCTCGAACGTCGTCCCGTAGAAGTTCCCCCCGGCCGACGTGACCCGGCCGATGGTGTCCTCCCCCGCGAGGGCCCACAGCGCTCGGCCGTCGGCGAGCGCGAAGGCCCGCAGCCCACCAGGAGAGGAGACGGCGATCGTCCCGCCGACGACCGCGGGCGTGCCGTTCTCGTGGACGACCACCGGGACCGACCACATCGTGCGTCCCGTGGCGGCGTCGACCCGGACGAGCCGTGCCTTCGCGTCCACCTCGTGCGGGGCGACGCAGACCAGGGACGCGTCGACGAACACACACGCCCCCAGGCCGGCCGCGTGGTTCCACGCCCGCCAGCCCGTAGGGCGCCGCGCGGGGGAGTCGGCGTAGGCGTGGGTGGTGCCCGGATCGCCCCCGTACACCGGGGTGTACGCCGTGTCCGCCGCCAGCACTGAGGCTTCGGGCACGCTCCCGGCCTGACTCCCCGCCTGAGGGGAGCGAGACGTCGAGGGCGTGACGGACGGCCCGTCGGCCTTCGGCGTGGCTCCCCCAGCCGTGCCGTCCGGCCACCACACGTACGCGCCCGTCCCCGCGAGGAGGGCGACCGCGGTCGCCAGGGCCACGAGGACCGGACCGCGGCGGGGCCGGGACCGTGCGGCGGGTGCGGTGGAGGCGACGGCGAGCGTCGAGGGGGCCGTCGGCGCGGCCGGGCGCGCGCCCCACTCCTCCTCCGGGGCTTCTCGGAACGCCGACAGCAGGTCGTCGGGGTCCGGGCGTTCCCCCGGTTCCTTCGCGAGGCACCACTGGACGATCTCCCGGACCGTGCCCGAGAGTTCCGCCACCTCCGGCGGTTCGTGGACGACGTTGTACGCCGTCATGTACGGGCTGCCCGCGTCGAACGGGCCCCGGCCCGTCGTCGCGTAGACGAGGACCGCGCCCAGCGAGAAGACGTCCGACGCCGGGGTCACCCGGTGCGGGGTCTCCAACTGCTCAGGGGACATGAACGGGGGCGTGCCGAGGATGCGGCCCGTGACCGTCAGGGTCTGGTGGTCGGCCGCCCGGGAGATGCCGAAGTCGATGACGCGAGGGCCGTCCTCCGTCAGCAGGACGTTGTCGGGCTTGAGGTCGCGGTGGATCACCCGCACCTGGTGCATGTCCCGCAGGGCCTCGACCAGGCCCACCGCGAGGACGCGCAACTCTGCCCCGGACAGCGGGCCCTGGGCATCGACTCGGGAGCGGAGCGTCCATCCGGGGACGTACGTCGTCGCCATCCACGGCCGCGGGGCGTCCGGGTCCGCGTCCACCACCGGCGCGGTGAACGCTCCACTGACGCGGCGGGCCGCCCGTATCTCCTGGCGGAATCGCGTGCGGAACTCCGGGTCCGCGGCGAACTGCTCGTGGACGATCTTGAGCGCTACCGGCCGACCCGACTCGGCCCGCGCGAGGTAGACGGTGCCCATGCCTCCCGCGCCCAGCCGGTCGAGCAGTGCGTAACCGCCGATCTCGTGTGGATCGTTGTCCCCCAGCGCCACGTTTCCCCGCCCCCGTCCCGATGTGCGGGAGAGCGTACCCGGTCAGTCGCCGAGTGCCCGGGCCAGGTACGGGGCCGTTCGGCTCGCCGGGGAGGCGGCCACCTCGGCCGGCGGGCCCGCCGCCACCACCCGGCCGCCCTCGTCGCCGCCGCCGGGGCCCAGGTCGAGGACCCAGTCGGCGGTGGCGACCACGTCCATGTCGTGCTCGACGACGATCACGGAGTGACCCGCGTCCACGAGGCCGTGGAGCTGGCGCATCAGGACCTCGACGTCCGCCGGGTGCAGCCCCGTCGTCGGCTCGTCGAGCACGTACAGCGTGGAGGAGCGGCGGGGGCGCTGGAGCTCGGAGGCGAGCTTGATGCGCTGCGCCTCGCCGCCGGAGAGCTCGGTCGCCGGCTGCCCGAGCCGGAGGTAGCCGAGGCCGACGTCCAGGAGGGTGCGCAGGCTCCGGGCCGCCGCCGGGGTGTCGGCGAAGAACTCCGCCGCCGACTCGACGGTGAGGTCCAGGACTTCGGCGATGGTGAGCCCCCGCAGCCGCACCTGGAGCGTCTCGGGGTTGTACCGGGCGCCGTGGCAGTCGGGGCACGGCGCGTACGTGCTCGGGAGGAAGAGGAGCTCCACTGAGACGAAGCCCTCGCCCTGGCATGTCTCGCAGCGCCCGCCAGGGACGTTGAAGGAGAAGCGGCCCGCCTTGTAGCCACGCGCCTTCGCCTCCTCCGTCTCGGTGAACAGCTTCCGCACGACGTCGAACAGACCTGTGTACGTGGCGAGGTTGGAGCGCGGAGTCCGGCCGATCGGGCGCTGATCCACCATCACCAGCCGCCCCACCCCGGAGAGTTCCTCGGTCAGGGCGCCGACCAGCGTCGACTTGCCGGAACCCGACACACCCGTGACGGCGGTGAGGACGCCGACCGGGAAGGCCGCGTCGACCGCCCGCAGATTGTGCCGGGTCACCGGACCCGTCCGCAGCCAGCCCGCCGGGGCGCGCACCGTCCGCGCCGGCGCCGGTTGCCGGTCGAAGAGGAAACGCCGCGTCGCGGACGCCTCGACGGCCGCCAGCTCCCGCGGCGGACCACTGTGCAGGACCCGCCCGCCGTGCGGCCCGACGTCGACGATCCAGTCGGCGTGCCGCACGACGTCGAGATGGTGCTCGACGACGAACAGCGAGTTCCCGGCGGCCTTGAGTCGGTCGAGGACCACGAGCAGGGCCTCGGTGTCGGCCGGGTGCAGACCGGCGGACGGCTCGTCGAGCACATACACGACACCGAAGAGCCCCGAGCGCAGCTGGGTGGCGAGCCGCAGCCGCTGCAGCTCGCCGCTGGAGAGCGTGGGCGTGGCGCGGTCCAGGCTGAGGTAGCCGAGGCCGAGTTCGGTGACGGTGGCGATCCGGGCGACGAGGTCCCCGGTGAGGATGCGAGCGGTCTCCTCGGTGCCGGTCTCCTCGGTATCCGTCTCCGCGCCGTCCGCCGGCGTCGCCGACAGGAGCCCGGCCAGCACCGTCAGCGGAAGGGCGGCCAGCTCGGCGATCGTCCGCCCCGCGAAGGTGACCGCGAGCGCCTCCGGGCGCAGCCGGCTGCCGCCGCACACCGGACACGGCGCACTCGTCAGGAACCGCTCGGCCTTCGCCCGCAGCGTCGTGCTCTTCGAGTCCGAGAACGTCCGCAGGACGTACCGCCGCGCACTCATGTACGTCCCCTGGTAAGGGCGTTGGATGCGATCCGCCTCCCGCACCGGATGCACGGTGACGACCGGCTGCTCCTCGGTGAAGAGGATCCACTCCCGGTCCTTCGCGGCCAGCTCGCGCCACGGCCGGTCGACGTCGTACCCGAGGGTGTCCAGGACGTCCCGTAGGTTCTTCCCCTGCCAGGCACCCGGCCAGGCGGCGATCGCCCCCTGACGGATCGACAGGCTCCGGTCCGGGACGAGGAGTTCCTCGCTCGTCTCGTGGATCCGGCCGATGCCGTGACACGAAGGACACGCACCCGCCGCCGTGTTGGGGGAGAAGGCGTCGGAGTCGAGGCGCGCCGCGCCCTCCGGGTAGCGGCCCGCCCGCGAGAACAGCATCCGCAGCGAGTTCGAGAGCGTGGTCACCGTACCGACCGAGGAGCGGGCGTTCGGCGAGGACCGGCGCTGCTCCAGGGAGACCGCCGGGGGCAGCCCGCTGATCTCGCCGACCGCCGGCGCCCCCACCTGGTGGATCAGCCGCCGTGCGTACGGCGCGACCGATTCGAAGTAGCGGCGCTGCGCCTCCGCGTAGATCGTCCCGAAGGCGAGCGACGACTTGCCCGAACCGGAGACCCCGGTGAAGGCGACGAGCGCGTCGCGCGGGATGTCGACGTCGACCCCCGCGAGATTGTGCTCGCGGGCGCCGCGGACACGGACGTACGGATCGTGGGGGCTGTCATGCATGGGTCGATATTATCCACTGAGCCCTGTTTGCCCCGGTCGGGGCGGTGGTGACCGGCGGGGGCAGGCCGACTCCACGCGCGAGCCGCCGGTGCGGGTGTTTCGTGATACACACGATCTGTGGCGAACCCGGAGATCCCGAACGAGGTGAGTCCCCATGAGGAGACCTCTCCGGAACGCTCGCTGCTCGCGCTGATCGTGGCCGATCCCGGGCACCTCCCCGAAATCCTCGCCGGCTTCGCCGTCCGCCGGAGGGGACCGTCCGTGCCCGCGTCGATCGCCCGGCTTCGACGGGAGCTCCCCGACGCCGGCGAGGCCGAGCTCCAGGCCCGCGTGGTCGCCCGCGGCCGACGGAGGGTGGTGTCGGAGGGATCCGTCGTGGGGGGCCCGTTCGTGGTGCTCATTCCCCTCGCGTTCTGCGGGGCGCTCCTGGCTCAGGCGCGTACCGTCCTGGAACTGGCCGCCCTCGACGGGCGCGACCCCACGGCGGGCGCCCGCGCGGCTGAACTCCTCGTCCTCCAAGGCGTGTACGAGGACACCCGGCAGGCGCGGGAGGCCCTCGCCAGGGCCGGACCCCCCGCCGACGCGCCGACCCGCCGGAGGCGATGGGTGGCCCTGTGGGGGGTCACCCTGCGCATGGCCCGCCTGCTCGGCCTGATCGTGCCGGGCGACGAGAGCCAGGGCCAGGGCGGGCACGTACGCCGGGTGGCCGCCCGCGCCTGGCGGTGGGTGATCCTCGGCGTGGTCATCCTGGTCGGAATGGTCGCCCCCCTCGTCTGGCTCCCGTACATGGCGATGTCCTACCGGCGCGCCGACGCCCGCATGGCGGACCGTGTCCTGGCCTACTACTTCGGCGACAGCGAGGCCGCCCGGCACCGCTCGGCCGCCCGGCCCACACCGGAAGCCGCGGGGGCCGGACTCCGCACGCTCCTCTCGCTCCTCGTGCCGCTCGTCGTGGCAGCCGTGACCTTCCTGACCGGCGTGCGCATCGCCGGCAGCAGCTGGCCGGTCCTCGGCATCGTCCTGGCCGTGGGGTCCACCGCCGTCGGCGCGTGCTGGTACCGGCGCCGCGCCCGGCGCCGTCGGTCGTCCCGGGCTCTGTCCGGCGGATCGGGATCGGACCGGCCGTAGGGCCTGCCGGCGATCCCGCTCGGAGGGCTCCGCCGTCGGGACAGCAGGTCGTCCGTGCGGGTCGCCGGTAGAATGGGTGACGACTTCCGTGCTCCAGGTTGCGCCGCTGGGGTCTGCACGGCAGCCGCGGGCGAGGGCCGGGACCGCCCCGCTCTGCGAGTACGACGGCCAGGCGGCCGTGGCACTCGAACGAAGGCGCTTCAACCCCGGATTCCCAGGAAGCGCTAGCAGATCAACTGCCGGCGGATGCTGGGGACCGGGGCGAGAGTTGCGAGGTGACTGCCATGACTCAGCAGACTCCGACCGGAGGGCAGCGGAACCCCGGCACCACGCCACGTTCCGGAGGCGGTAGAGGCGTTGCGGGCGGAGGCACGGTGTTCGCCGCTGTGCTGTTGTCCGTGTCGGGCGTCATGGCCATCCTCCAGGGCATCGCGGCCATCGCCGAGGACGACGTGTACGCACGCGTCGGCAACTACGTCTTCGAGTTCGACCTGACGTCCTGGGGCTGGATCCACCTCATCCTCGGAATCCTCGTCGTGCTCACCGGAGTGGGCCTGTTCACCGGTGCGAACTGGGCGAGGGTGGTCGGTATCGGCGTGGCCGGCCTCAGCATGATCGCCAACTTCCTCTGGCTGCCGTACCAGCCGTGGTGGTCGATCACCCTCGTGGCGATCGACGTGTTCATCATCTGGGCCCTGTGCTCCAGCTGGTCGCACACGGCCGACTGACGATCGGACCAGATCCGGCCCCGTGACAGACATGGCGTCGGCCGCAAGGCCGGACTGGAGGGTCTTCGATGCCCCGGAACGCGACCACGGCGATGCGCGCGGCACCCCATGCCACGCCAGAGGAACGCACAGCTCTCGGCAAGGAGGCCCGGCAACGCTCTCCGCGGTCGGGCCACGCCGCGTACACGCCGTTTCCCGAGAGGGCCGACCCCCTGTCGATCCTGGAGGCACAGTCGGCGACACGCGTGCCCGAACTCGTCCCGATCCGCTACAGCCGGATGACGGAGTCCCCGTTCCGTTTCTACCGGGGCGCCGCCGCGATCATGGCCTCCGACCTGGCCGGCACCCCGCGCTCGGGACTCACGGTCCAACTGTGCGGGGACGCTCACCTGCTGAACTTCCGTCTGCTCGCCTCACCGGAGCGACAGTTGATGTTCGACATCAACGACTTCGACGAGACGCTTCCCGGTCCCTGGGAGTGGGACGTCAAGCGGCTGGCGGCGAGTCTCGTGATCGCGGCTCGGGCGAACGACTTCGACGACGCCGAACGTGCCGACATCGTGAGCTCCGCAGTCCGTTCGTACCGCGAGGCGATGGCCCGCTTCGCCGCCATGCGCACCATCGACGTCTGGTACGCGAACATCGACGCGGCCCGCCTGGAGGACCTGGCCTCGGACCGGCTCCACAAGCGCGGTCAGCGGAACCTGGCCCGTGCCATCGCCAAGGCTCGCACCCGGGACAGCCTGCAGGCTTTCGACAAGCTCACCGAGACGGTCGACGGCCGGCCCGTGATCGCGGCCGATCCCCCGCTGCTCGTCCCGGCCGGCGACCTGCTGCCCGACGTCCAACGCGCCGCTCTCGAACGCCAGTTCCGCAAGCTGATCACACGGTACGGCCGCACACTGCCGTCGGACCGGCGAACGCTCCTGGAGGACTACCGCCTGGCGGACGTCGCGCGGAAGGTCGTCGGCGTCGGCAGTGTCGGGACCCGCTGCTGGATCTTCCTGCTCCTCGGCCGGGACGACCAGGACCCGCTCTTCCTCCAGGCCAAGGAGGCGGACACCTCCGTACTCGCCGCACACCTCGGCGCCAGCGCCTACCGCAACCAGGGCGAACGCGTGGTCTCGGGCCAGCGGTTGATGCAGGCCACGAGCGACATCTTCCTCGGCTGGGAACGGGTGGACGGCATCGACGGCAGGCGGCGTGACTTCTACGTCCGCCAACTCCGCGACTGGAAGGGCATCGCCATGCCGGAGACGATGCACCCGAAGGCGATGCGGGCGTTCGGCGGACTGTGCGGCGAAACGCTGGCCCGTGCGCACGCGCGATCCGGGGACCGCATCGCCATCGCCGCCTATCTGGGCAGCGGAGACGCGTTCGACCGGGCCCTCGTCACGTTCGCGGAGGCCTACGCCGACCAGAACGAACGAGACCACCGAGCCCTGGTCGACGCGGTGCGTGCCGGTCGACTGCCGGCGGAGGAACCGCCGGCGGCCTGACCCGGGGCCGCGAGACGGACGGCGCCGCACGTGCCGTACCCATCGGGCGAGGGAGTCTTCCATGAACGCCTACCCGCCATGAGCGAATCGCAGATCGACTACGCGGCGGTCTTCCACGCTCTGCCGGGCATGGTGGCCCTGCTGACTCCCGACCTCGTGTACGCCGATGCCAACGACGACTTCCTCCAGCTGGCCGGGCGCACCCGCGAGCAGTTGCTGGGCCGCTACATCTTCGACGTCTTCCCCGAGAACCCCAACGAACCGACCGCGGCCGGCATGCGGGAGACCCAGGCGTCGATGCTGCGCGTGGTGGCCGCCGGTGCGCGCGACACGATGGCGCTGCTGCGCTACGACATCGAGGATCCCGAGAGGCCCGGCCACTGGGTGGAGCGCTTCTGGAGCCCGGTCAACGCACCTGTGCTGGATCCGGACGGGCGGGTCGTGCTGATCGTGCACCGGGTGGAGGAGGTCACCGCGCTCATCCATGCCCGCGGCGGCACGGACAGCGACAGCAGCGGTGCCCGAGTGCTGGAGGCGGAGCTCTACACCCGCTCCCGTGAACTGCAGGAAGTCAACGAACGCCTACGGAAGGCCCAAGCACGCGACCGCGAGGTCGCCCTGGCCCTGCAAGCGGCGATGCTGCCCGCCCCGACGCCGGTCGGGCACCACCGGGCAGCCGTCCGCTACCGGCCCGCCGTCGGCAACCTCAACGTGTGCGGCGACTGGTACGACCTCGTCGACCTGCCCGGCGACCGCATCGCCGTCGCCGTCGGCGACGTCGTCGGCCACGGCCTGGAAGCGGCCTGTGTCATGGGGCAACTGCGCAGCGCGCTGAGCGCGGCCGCCCGTGTGGCCGACGGCCCGGCCCGGGCCGTGGAGGCCCTCGACCTGTATGCCCGCCATGTCGAAGGTGCCGAATCGACCACCGTGGTGAAGACCTTCGTCGACTGGGGCACCCACACGCTCACCTACAGCAGCGCGGGCCATCCACCGCCCGCCGTGCTCCACCCGGACGGCACCGTGACCTTCCTCGACCGGGCGACCGATCCGCCCCTCGGTGCGCGGCCCGAGCACGTCCCGCGGCCGGAGGCCCGTACGGACTTCGAAGAGGGCGCCACCCTGGTCCTGTACACCGACGGCCTGATCGAACGCCGTGACGAGGACATCGACACCGGCCTGGCCCGTCTCGCCGACTCCCTCGTCCGCCACAGGCGCGCCGGCCCCGAGGTCCTGGCCGACGCCCTCCTGGCCGATCTCCTCCCGCCCACCGGAAACACCGACGACACGGCGCTGGTCGTCATCCGGCTGTGACCCTGCGCTACGGCGATGACTGCGTCGAGCGGGGCTGGGTGGTGGGGATCCGCTGCGTGAAGAACAGGGACCCGCTCTGCAGTTCCACGGTCGCCTGGCTCTTGACCTCGGCGGGGACCGCGGGATTCTGCTCGATGCTGGTGAGGAACGAGGTCGTGAGCGCGGCGATCATGAGCGACCCGGCGAGTGCCGTGCCGAACGAGGCGCCGAGGTTGGTGCCGGCGTTCTGGACGCCTCCGACGTCCGCGCTCTGTTCCTCCGGCACCGCGGACACGGTGACGGATCCCAGCTGGGAGGCGAGTGCGCCCATGCCGAACCCGATCAGCAGCGGGACGGTGACGATCTCCGCGCCGGCCTCGGCGTCGAGCGCGGCCATGAGGACCACCGCTCCCACGAGCAGGGCGAGGACTTCATGACGGAGCTGTCGAGCGCCATCGGGAACTGACCGGCCGCGAGCGTCAGCAGAACCAGCCGCGCCGTGCTCGAGCCTTCTGGGGTGTGCGTCCTTGGCGACATGGGTGAACAGTCCCCCTTGTGCTTCGGTGGGACCCGCGACCCGCCGCGCGCGGACATCACTTCGCGGGCAGGCGTCTCGACGGGAAAGGCCGCGGCGCCGGCGCGTAACGGCTCCTACGCTGGGCCCGTGACACGCGACACCCGGCCGCTGGCCGTCTTCGATCTGGACAACACCCTCTCCGCGACCGCCCATCGCCAGCACTTCCTGGAGCGACGGCCCAAGGACTGGCGCGGCTTCTTCGCGGCGGCGCCCGACGATCCGCCGCTGACGGAGGGCGTCGAGCTGTGCCGGAAGGCGGCCGAGGAGTGCGAGGTGCTCTATCTGACCGGGCGGCCGGAGCGCTGCCGGCGGTCCACCGTGGCCTGGATGGCCGCGCAGGGGCTGCCGGAGGGCCGGATCCACATGCGGGGCGACCGGGACTTCCGACCGGCCCGCGTGACCAAGGTGGAGGTCCTGCGGCGGCTCGCCGCCGACCGCGAGATCAGGATGCTCGTCGACGACGACGCGCTGGTCTGCGACGCGGCGGAGGCGGCCGGGTTCCGCGTCCTACGGGCCCGTTGGGCGGCTCCGTCGGAGGTGCTGACGGAGGCCCAGGAGAAGGAGGGCCGGACCTGACCGGCCCGGGCGTCAGTCCTCGTCCTCCAGGCGGAAGCCGACCTTGAGGCCGACCTGGTAGTGCTCGATGGCGCCGTCGACGATATGGCCCCGGACCTGCGTGACCTCGAACCAGTCGAGGGCGCGCAGGGTCTGGGAGGCGCGCTTGATGCCGTTGCGGATGGCCGAGTCGACGCCTTCGGTGGAGGTCCCGACGATCTCGGTGACGCGGTAGGTGTGATTCGACATGGGGGCCGAACTCCTCTCGGTGCGTCCCTCCACCGTGCCCCAGGCCGGGTTGCCGCGCGACAGGACGGCGTCCGTACGAACGGCGGTCGCTTACCGAAGGTAAGACTCCGGTTCAGGTCGTCCACGGGCTCCGGTTCAGGTCGTCCACGGGCTCCGGATCCGGTCGTCCACGAGCTCCGGATCCGTCCTCCATGAGCTCCGGTTCCGTCGTCCACGGGTCGTAACGAGGTGGTCAAGGACTTGACCACCTCGTTGGTCCAGACCAGAATCCAGGCCACATACCCGCGCGAACACCCCGTTCGTTCCCCCCACGTCGGGTCTTTCCCCTATGCCGCACGAACCTGTGCTGAACCGCAGAAGGTGACCTACGTGAAGAATCGCCATCTCGCCTGCCCCCTGGCGGCCGCCACCGCGCTCGCCCTCGCCGGGTGCGGGATGCTGCCAGGCGGGAGCCAGACGAAGACCGTCAACATCTGGCTCATGCGGGACAGCGCCAGCGAGGACTTCCTCACGCGGTTCACCGAGGCGTACGAGGAGGAGCACGACGGCGTCGAGCTCAAGATCACCATCCAGGACTGGACGGGCATCGGAAAGAAGGTCACCGAGGCCATCAAGGGCCCCGGCGGGCCGGACGTGATCGAGGTCGGCAACACCCAGGTCGCCCAGTACGCCGACACCGAGAAGCTCTTCGACCTCACCCTGGAGTCCGTCCGCGACCTCGGCAGCGAGGACTGGCTGCCCGGTCTCGCCCAGCCCGGCAGCATCGGCGGGTCCCAGTACGGCATCCCCTGGTACGCGGCCAACCGCATCGTGATCTACAACAAGGACCTGTTCCGCGACGCCGGCATAGACAAGCCGCCGGCCACCCGCGCCGAGTGGCTCGCCGACACCGAGAAGCTCAACCGCGGGGGCTCCCAGGGCATCTACCTCGCCGGCCAGGACTGGTACACGCTCTCCGGCTTCATCTGGGACGAGGGCGGCGAACTCGCCGTCGACAAGGGCGGCGAGTGGACCGGCGCCCTCGCCGGCCCGGCGGCCCTGCGCGGCATGGCCTTCTACAAGGAACTCCAGTCCCTCGGCACCGGCCCCAAGAACGCCGACGAGCAGAACCCGCCGCAGGCCGACGTCTTCGCCAAGGGCGACGTCGCCCAGATCATCGCCACGACCAGCGCCGTGGCCCCGATCCTCAAGGCCAACCCGGGCCTCAAGGACAAGCTCGGCTACTTCGCGATGCCCGGCAAGAAGGCCGGTGAGCCCTGCGCCGTCTTCACCGGCGGCTCCGACCTCATCATCCCGGAGAACGCGCCCGAGCGCGGCGCCGCCCTCGATGTCGTCAAGGCACTCGCCGGCGAGAAGTGGCAGACCGAACTCGCCCGCACCATGGGGTACGTGCCCAACAAGAAGGGGCTCGCGTCCGTCGTCTCGGGCCAGGAGGCGACCGCCGTCATGGCGGCGGCGGCCGTACGCGGCCGGGCCACCCCCAACTCCCCGCAGTGGGCGAACGTCGAGGCCGACAACCCCATCAAGCCGTACATGACGGCCGTGCTGCAGGGCGAGGACCCGGTGGAGGCCGCCGAGAAGGCCTCGGCCGAGATCACGGACACGCTGGCCGAGTAGCAGGCGCCGAACAGCAGGCACGAACAGCAGACACGAACGACAGCACCGAACAGCAGGCACCGAACGGCGGGCATCGAACAGCATTCAGCGTTCGCACATCCGCGAGCCCCCGGACGGTCATGTCGAATCCAGCCGGTGACGGAAGAAGTAAGGAGCCGGGCCACCGCTCACGCGGCCCGGTCCCGCCCCTTCCCCTTCCGTCCCGCCGGAGGAGCCCGACATGACCGCACCGTCGCCCACGCTCGCCGTCCCCGCGGGGGCACAGACTGTTCCCGTCGGGACCGGCGCCATCCCCGCCCAGCCCCAGGGCCGGCCCCTGAGCCAGTCCCGGCCCGAGGCGGCCACGCCTCGCTACGTGGTCGGTCTCGCCCGCGACCAGGAGGACGTACGGGCCGCCCAGCGGCTGCGTCACCAGGTCTTCGCCGGGGAGCTCGGCGCCCGGCTCGACGGCCCCGAGCCCGGCCTCGACTCCGACGCCTTCGACGCGTACTGCGACCACCTGCTCGTCCGGGACGAGGCCACCGGCGAGGTCGTCGGCACCTACCGGATCCTGCCGCCCGAGCGGGCCGCCGTCGCCGGACGCCTCTACTCCGAGAGCGAGTTCGACCTCACCCGGCTCGCCCCCGTCCGCCACGACCTCGTGGAGGTCGGCCGCTCCTGCGTCCACCCCGCTCACCGCAACGGCGCCGTCATCTCCCTCATCTGGGCCGGCCTCGCCCGCTACATGACCCGGACCGGCCACAACTGGCTCGCCGGCTGCTGTTCGATCCCCCTCGCCGACGGCGGCACCCTCGCCGCCTCCACCTGGGACACCGTCAGGGCCAAGCACCTCGCCCCCGAGGAGTACTGGGTCACCCCGCACAAGCTGTGGAACGCGGACGGCGTCGCCCGCCCCGAAGGACGCACCGAACTCCCGCCCCTGCTGCGCGGATACCTCCGCCTCGGGGCCTGGGTCTGCGGCGCCCCCGCCCACGACCCCGACTTCGGCGTCGCCGACCTCTACGTCCTGCTGTCCCTGCGCCGCACCAACCCGCGCTACCTCAACCACTTCCTGTCGCTCACCCCGGGCGAGTGAACGGGACCACGGCACCCTCGCCGTGGCTCCCCACGGCACCCTGCACCCCGGGCCGCTGCGACGCCCATCCGGATCCGGGCACCGGCCGCGGGACGCTCGCGGCCGGCCCCGCCCTGGCCGCGGTGCGGCTGGTCGCCGGGATCGGCGCGGTCCTCCTGGGCGTCCTGTGCGCGCCGGCCACCGGACTCCTGCCGGCGCCGGCGCGGCTCGCCCTCGTCCGGTACTGGGTACGGGCCGTGGTCCGCGCCTTCGGCGTGCGCGTCCGGTTCGAGGGGGCCGCCGCCCCGGCGGCGGGGCCGCTCCTCGTCGTCGCCAACCACGTCTCCTGGCTGGACATCCCGCTCCTCGCGGCCGTCCTCCCCGGCCGGATGGTCGCCAAGTCGGAGGTCCGGCGCTGGCCGGTCCTCGGCACGCTCGCCGCCCTCGGCGGAACCCTCTTCGTCGACCGGGACCGGCTCAGGGCCCTGCCCGGCACCGTACGAGCCATGGCCGCGGTGCTCGCCGCCGGCGGCCGGGTGATCGTCTTCCCCGAGGGGTCGACCTGGTGCGGACGGGCCGGGGGCCGCTTCCGGCCGGCCGCGTTCCAGGCCGCCCTGGACGGCGGCGCGGACGTCCAGCCCGTACGGATCGACTACCGGCCCACCGGCGCCGCCGCCTACGTGGGGGACGACCCGCTGGGCACCTCGCTGTGGCGGCTCGTCGCCACCCGCGGAGTCACCGCCGACGTACGGCTACTGGATCCGATACCCGGCGGGCGGTATCAGGACCGCAGGGCCCTGGCCGCCGCGGCTCAGCGAGCCGTAGCTCCGCACGACTCCGCTCCACCGGACTCTGCTCCGCACGACTCCGCTCCGCACGACTCTGCTCCGCACGACTCCGCTCCGCACGACTCTGCTCCGCACGACTCCGCTCCGCGGCTCGTCGCTCAGCGGACCGTCGCCAGGGACAGCGCGAACCTGCCCTCGTCGTCCGTCCACCAGCGCGACAGATCGAGCCCCGCCTCCGCCAGCTCGTCCCGTACCCCCGCCTGACGGAACTTCGCCGACACCTCCGTCCGCACCTCCTCGCCCGCCGCGAAGGGCACCACGAGATCCAGATCCGGGATCTTCACCGTGAGCGCGTGCCGGGCGCGCAGCCGCATCTCGATCCACTCGCGGTCCCGGTCCCAGAGCGCCACGTGGTCGAAGGCGTCCGGATCCGCGTCGGCGCCGAGTTCGCGGTCGATCACGGACAGCACGTTCTTGTTGAACGCCGCCGTCACCCCGGCCGCGTCGTCGTACGCGGCGACGAGCGTCTCCTCGTCCTTCACCAGATCGGTGCCCAGCAGCAGGGCGTCACCCGGGGTGAGCATCGCCCGCACCGAGCGCAGGAAGGTCCGCCGCTCGGTGGGGAGCAGATTGCCGATCGTGCCCCCGAGGAACGCCACAAGCCGCGGACCGGGCGTCCCCGGGAGCGCGAGCCCCCGGGTGAAGTCGGCGACCAGGGCGTGCACCCGCAGCTCGGGCCGGTCGGCGAGCAGCGACTCGGCCGCCCCGGTCAGCGCCGACTCGCTCACGTCGACGGGCACGTAGCTGTCGAGCCCCGGCAGGAGCGCGTCGATCAGGAACCGGGTCTTCTCCGAGGAGCCGGAGCCCAGCTCGACCAGGGTCCTGGCCCCGGTCGCGGCGGCGATCTCCGGAGCCCGCGCGATCAGGATCTCCCGCTCCGCCCGCGTCGGGTAGTACTCGGGCAGCCGGGTGATCTCCTCGAACAGCTCGCTGCCCCGGGCGTCGTAGAACCACTTCGGCGGCAGCGCCTTGGGGGAGCGGGTCAGCCCCTGGAGGACGTCGGCGCGCAGATCGGCGCCCGTCGCGTCGGGGGCGAGGGTACGGGTCAGCTGGAACGGGCTCACGCGGACGGCTCCTTGAGCGGGGTGAGGGTGACGTCGCCGCGGTCGGCGGTCACGAGCGTGTGCTCGGGGACCTCGCGCCACCGCGGATCGTCGTCGTACGGTTCGGAGGCCACGACCACGCGGTCGGGGCCCGTCAGGTACCAGTGGCTGTTCCCCCAGGTCGTCGCCGCGATGGCGGTGCCGTCGGTGAGCAGCAGGTTCAGCGAGGAGCCGGGCGCCACCGCGGCGACCTCCCGCACGGTGTCGGCGAGGGCGGTCCCCGGCGCGTCCCCGGCCCGCAGCCGGTGCAGGACGAGCGCCCACAGCAGCGCCGAGTCGGTGCGCGCCTCCAGGCGCAGCAGCGCGTCGGCCGGAAGCACACCGGCCGTGGCGGCCAGGGAGCCGGGCCAGCCCGTGACCACGCCGTTGTGGCTGAACAGCCAGGGGCCCGCGGTGAACGGAGCCGCCGCCGCCTCCCCGTCGGCGCCGGGCAGCGTGGCGCCCCGCACCGCCGCGAGCAGGGCCCGGGTACGGACCACCCGGGCGAGGTCCGCGAAGGACAGGTCGCCCCAGATCGGTCCCGCGCGCCGGTACCGCGCGGGCACCGGATCGTCCTCGGCGTACCAGCCCACCCCGAAACCGTCGGCGTTCACCACACCGCTGCTCTGCGTACGCGGTTCCCACGCCTGCCGCAGCAGCGCGTGATCCGGCCGGACGACCAGCTCGCCCAGCGCCACCTGCTCGCCCACGTAGGCGAGGTGACGGCACATCAGGCGAACTCCGCGGTCCGCGCCGTGCGGAAGCCGGAGAAGATCTGGCGCCGCACGGGCAGGTCCCAGTTGCGGAAGGTGCCCCGGCAGGCGACGGGGTCGACCGCGAACGAGCCGCCGCGCAGCACCTTGTGCTCAGGCCCGAAGAAGACCTCCGAGTACTCCTTGTACGGGAAGGCCGTGAAGCCCGGGTACGGCAGGAAGTCGCTCGCCGTCCACTCCCACACGTCACCGATCAACTGCCGTACCCCGAGCGGCGAAGCGCCCTCCGGGTAGCTGCCCGCGGCCGCCGGCCGCAGATGCCGCTGCCCGAGGTTCGCGTGCTCGGGACCGGGCTCGGCGTCGCCCCACGGATAGCGCCGCGAGCGCCCCGAGACCGGGTCGTACCGGGCTGCCTTCTCCCACTCGGCCTCCGTGGGGAGCCGGCGTCCTGCCCAGCGCGCGTAGGCGTCCGCCTCGTACCAGCTCACATGCAGGACGGGCTCGTCCAGGGGTACGGGCTCGGTGACCCCGAAGCGGCGGCGCAGCCACTGCCCGGCGTCCCGGCGCCAGAACAGCGGCGCCCCGATGCCGTGCTCCCGGATCTGCGCCCAGCCCTCGGGCCGCCACCAGCGCCGGTCCGTGTACCCGCCGTCCGCCATGAAGGCCAGATAGGCGCCGTTCGTGACGGGGGTGGTGTCGACGAAGAAGGCCGGCACGACCCGGGCGTGCGCCGGTCGCTCGTTGTCCAGGGCCCACGGCTCCTCCGAGGTGCCCATGGTGAACGGGCCGCCGGGGACGAGGACTTCGGGGGGGAGGGGGCCGGACGGCAGGGCCGGCGGCGGGGGTGCGGTCAGCGCCGCCGTTCCGCGGCGCAGCTGATGGGTGATCAGCATCGTCTCGTCGTGCTGCTGTTCGTGCTGGGCGATCATGCCGAAGGCGAAGCCGTCGTCGAGCAGCGGCCGCCCCTCCAGCGGAGCGCTCTCCAGCACGTCGAGGATCCGCAGCCGGACGTCCGCCGCGTAGGCGCGGGCCTCGCCCGGCGGGAGCAGCGGCAGGGAGGGACGGGAGGCGCGAGGGTGCTCGAAGGCGTCGTAGAGGGAGTCGATCTCCGGGCGCAGCGCGTCCCGCCCCGCGACGGCCCGCCACAGCCACTGCTCCTCCTGGTTGCCGATGTGCGCCAGGTCCCAGACCAGCGGTGACATCAAGGGGGAGTGCTGGGCGGTCAGTTCGGCGTCGTCGACGCAGGAGGTGAGGAGGGCCGTGCGCTCCCGCGCGACGGTCAGGGCGTCCACGGCCCGCGCGCGCAGCACCTCGGGATCGATCCCGGCACTCCGGTCGGTCCCGGTCATGACGTCACCACCTGAAGCTCGTCGGCCGGGCAGCCCCCGGGAATCACGTACCGCTCCTGGAAGGCGGCGACGGCCCGGCACACCTCCTCGCTCGCCCCGATCCGGGGCAGTGCCTCCCGTGCGGCCGAGAAGACCGCCCGGGCGGCGGCGTGCAGTCCGGGATCGGCGAGGCCGTCGTGCGCCGCCGCGAGCCACAACGGGTTGCGTGGCGCCGGGCCCGCACCGGCCTGCTCCGCGAGGGGTTCGACCGCCCGGTAGACGGCCTCGGCCGCCACCGGGTCCTCGAAGACGGCCGTCGTCACGGCCACCGGCACCATCCAGCCGTCCGGGCCGGGCTGCGCGTCGATCATCCGCAGCTCCAGATGGCCGCGCGGCCGGACCGGCGGAAAGAGCGTCGTCACGTGGTAGCGCAGGTCGTCGAGGTCGGCCGGCCGGGGGAGCCCGGTGCGCAGCCACGCGCGGAAGGTCAGCCCCTCCGGCACCTCCCACGGGCCCTCGTCGGCCCGCACGCACATCACCGGGGTGTCCAGGACGTGCGCGGTCCACTCCTCGCGGGGCTGCCCGTCCGGCCGGGGCGCGAGGGCGCGGAACGGGTCGAGATCCGTCCACAGCGCCTGCCGCGTCGAGCGCCAGCCGGTCCGACGGCCGCCGTGCTGCGGGGAGTTGGCGAAGACGGCCACGAGCACCGCACCGAGCAGATGGGCCAGCCGCCAGCGCCGGTGGTAGCCGAGCGGACCCGGCTCGTCGAGCCCGGCGTCCAGGCAGACCTGCACGGAGGCCGAGTCGCACATCATCGCCCGCCCGGCCGGTCCTGTGCGGTCGAGCGCGATCTCCATGGCCTCGTACCGCGGCTCGTGGAGCACCCGGCCGCGCGGCGCGTGCCAGGGGTCCACCCCGTAACCGCTCAGGGTGAGTCCGAGGGGGCCGAGCGCCGCCCGTACCGCGCGGAGATCGGCGGCGAGCGAGTCGAGGCACTCCATGAGCGACCCGGCCGGACGCGAACTGAGCTCCAGCTGACCGCCCGGTTCGAAGGTGAGCGCCGAGACCAGCGGCAGGGACCGTACGGTGTCGAGCGCGGCGGCCAGCCTCGGCGGCCGTACGGGCAGCCGGGGGTCGCGCAGATCATGGACGAACCACTCCAGCTCGGCCCCCACCGTGCGGGGCGGACCCGTCTTGAAACAGATGCCGCGCAGCAGGTCCTCCGCCTCCGCCTCGGTGAGTGGGGGGCCGCCACGCGGTGTGCCGCTCGCTGCCATCCGTGCACCTCCTGATCCCACAGGACGGGCCCTGTGGGGCCGGTCCCGGAAGTCGCTGCTTCCACCTAAAGCCACCGTCGACGCGCGTGCAAGAGCGCCCCGCACGGGCCGCACGCGCCCCCTGTGCCCCTGCTCGTCCAAAACTCCCCGCCCCTGCGGAAACCTCGGAAAACGCGTTGCCCCGGTCAAGGGGAAACGATCATGCTGGCGGCATGAGTGCACGACTGCGCGAGATCGCGCGGCGGACCGAGGAGATCGTGGCATCGGGCGAGTACCGAGCCCCGGACGGCCGGAAAGTCTCCCTCGCGGAGGACCTGGCCGCGGCGCTGGCCGGAACGCGCCTCCACGGCCCCGAACCCGTCCCCGTCACCCCCGACACCGACCGCACGGCCACCCTGGACGTCACCGGGGAGAGCAGCCTGGCCGCCGCGCGCCGGATGGTCACGGCCGACCCCGCCCGCCCGGTCGCCGTCCTGAACTTCGCCTCCGCCCGCAACCCCGGCGGCGGCTACCTCAACGGCGCCCAGGCCCAGGAGGAGGCGCTCTGCCGGGCCTCCGCCCTCCACGCCACCCTGCTGCGCGCCCCCGACTACTACGCCCACCACCGCGCGGAAAGGGACGCCTTCTACACCGACCGGGTCATCCACTCGCCCCGGGTCCCGGTCTTCCGCGACGAACGCGCCGTGCTGCTCGCCGAGCCGTTCACGGTCGGCTTCCTCACCTCGCCCGCGCCCAACGCGGGCGTCGTCCGCCGCCGTACGCCCGAACGGGCGGCACGGCTCCCCGCCGCCCTGGCGTCGCGCGCCGAGCGGGTCCTGGAGACGGCGGCGGCCGCCGGCTACCGGCGGCTCGTGCTCGGGGCCTGGGGCTGCGGGGTGTTCCAGAACGACCCGGCGGAGGTCGCCGGCGCCTTCAAGGCCCTGCTCACGGGCGACGGGCGGTTCGCCGGCCACTTCGAGGAGATCGTCTTCGGCGTCCTGGACCGCGCCCACGGCGCACCGACGCTCGCCGCCTTCGCCCGGGTCCTCGGCGGACCCGTCTGACGTGCACACCGTCTGATATGCGGCTTTCGTGCCTCCGTGCAAGGCTGAGGGGATACGGACCACAGTCCGAGACCCTTCATGGGAGGCACGATCGTGGGCAAGAAACAGACCCGGACCAACCGAGGCGCCCGTACCGGCGGCCATGAGCACCGCACCGAGGCGGCAGCCAAGGAGACCGCGGCCCCGACGAGAGAGCCGCAGATGCCCGTCGTGGAGCACGCGTCCCACCGCAAGGGACGGAAGTTCGGCCACAACTGAGGCCAGGCCGACATCAGGCCAGGGGATCGCACGCAGGGGCCCGGTGCCGTCAGGGCACCGGGCCCCGCGCCCACCGACCGCGGACGCTCACCGACCGTGCACGCTCACCGACCGCGGACGCTTACCGACCGTGCACGCTCACCGACCGCGGACGCTTACCGACCGTGCACGCTCACCGACCGCGGACGGTCACTCCCCGTCGCCGACCGTGATCTCCACGCTCTCCTCCGAGCGGGGAGCCGGCGGCACGCCCAGCCGCTCCGGCGCCCCCGGGTTCATCGTGGCGAGCAGTTGCCGGGCCAGACCGAGGCCGGTCCCGCCCATGGTCAGCGCCTTGGCGAAGACGTCCGCCATGCCGTCGGCGCCGTTCAGCAGCACCATCTGGTCGACGTTCCCGAAGGCGGACGCACCGGCCGACACGATCTCCGGCCACTTCTCCGCCAGCTGCTGCGCGACGACGGCCTCCTGGTTCTCGGCGAGCGCCGCCGCACGGGCCTTGATCGACTCGGCCTCCGCCAGACCCTTCGCCCGGGCCGCCTCGGCGATCGCGAGCCCCTTCGCGTGCTGAGCCGCCGCCTCCGCCTCACCCGTGAGCCGGGTCGCCGTCGCCTTGGCCGCGCTCGCGAGCTCCGTCTCCTTCGCGTCGGCCTCGGCCGCCGAGATCCGGGCGTCACGCTCGGCCGCGGCCCGCGTCCGGGTCTCGTACGCCATGGCGTCGGCGGGCTTGCGGACCTCCGCCTGGAGCTGCTGCTCCTTGCGGTGACCCTCCAGCTCGGCCACCCGGGTCTCCTGGACCACGACCTCCTGGCGTGAGGCCGCGTCGGCCAGCGGTCCGGCCTGCCGGGCCTTGGCCGTGGCCTGGTCCCGCTCGGCCTGGTAGCCGGCCTGGAGGATCTCGCTGTCGCGGGTCGCCTCCGACATGCGCGCCGCGGCCTGCTGCTCGGCCTCGGTCGCCCGCCGGTTCGCCTCCGCCTGGGCGATCCGGGCGTCCCGCTGGACGGCGGCGGCGTGCGGGGCGGCCAGGTTCTTGATGTACCCGGTCGGATCCTCGATCTCGTGGATCTGCAGCGAGTCGACGATCAGGCCGAGCTTCTCCATCTCCGTGCCACAGGCCGAACGGGCCTGCCCGGTCAGCTTCTCCCGGTCGCGGATCATGTCCTCCACGGTCAACCCGCCGACGATGGCGCGGAGATGACCGGCGAAGACGATGTGCACCCGCTCCGACATGAGCTTCTGCTGGTCGAGGAAGCGGCGGGCGGCGTTGGCGATCGAGACGAAGTCGTCACCGACCTTGAAGATCACCACACCGCGGACCTTGAGCGGGATGCCCTGGTGGGTGACGCACTCGACGGACAGCTGGGTCTCGTTGAGGTCGAGCGAGAGCTTGCGCACCGCCTGGACGCCTGGCAGCACCAGGGTGCCGCGACCGGTGACGATCCGGAACCCCATCCCCGCGCCGAGGCCCTCGTTCTTGTGGTGGGAACCGGAGATGATCAGCGCCTCGTTGGGTTCCGCGACGCGCCACATCATCTTGAAGACGACGACGAACAGGACGAAGGCGCCGCCGACGACGCCCGCCAGAATGCCGATGCCCATGGGCAGTTCCCCCTTCACCGGAGCCGAGCGGACCCGGTGAAGGGAGTGTGCGCCCGTGCCGGGCGCCACTCAACGGTTCGGTCAACTGCCGTACGCGGCTGTGACATAGACGGTACGTGGAGGGAGATGTTCCATGACCATCACGACCGTGCCGGTCTCGATCCGCTCCTTCGGTGAGGCCGGGTGGGCGAGGAAGTGCTCGGCGCCGCCCCGGATCCGGACGATCACCTCGCCGACGAGACCGGGCCCGACCGTGCCGGTCACCCTGCCCAGCAGGCCCACCATCGAGGGGTCCATCGACGCTTCGTCCATGAGTGAACGGTACGTCAGATCCACCCGTCCAGCGCGGACATGAACCCGTCGAAGTCGTCCCGGTGGATCGTGTGACCGGCGCCCTCGACGGTACGGAGGGTGAACCCGCGGCCCGCCAGCATCCGGGCGTCGTCGGCGGTGATCAGCAGGCTCGGATCGGCGAGCGTGACGAGGGAGGGGACGGCGGGCCGGACCGGCCACATGTCCGTACCGGTGACGTCGACCAGGCCGTACGCCGATCGCTCGTCCCACACACGTACCGACTCCATCTCGGTGTCGAGGTCCTCGTCCGACCAGCGGGGGTTGAACCCCTTCACGAGGTCCCGGGAGAGGGACTTGCCGCGTACGAAGAGCTCCGGGGCGTACCCGTCGGGGCCCCGCCTCAGGTGCCAGGCCGGGTCCGAGTACACCGCGCGGGCCGGCGCGAGACGCTCCACGGCCCGCACCAGGGCGAGCCCGCCGAGCGAGTGCCCGACGGCCAGCTCGGCCCCGGCCGGGAGGCTCTCGACGAGGTCGTCGGCGTAGTCCTCCGGCCGGTACGCCTCGGGTCCGGCCGCCCGCGCACTCGCCCCGTGGCCTCGCAGGTCCACGGCGATCACCCGGTAGCCCCGCGCGGCGAGGGCCGGTCCGACCCGCCGCCAGGTGCGGTGGTCGGCCATGATGCCGTGGACGAGCAGGGCGATCCGGTCACCGGATCCCCACGTGGTGGTGTGCAGGCGCACGGTGCTGCCTCTCTGACGGGTACGACGGGTACGACGTACGAGACGGACTCGACGTACGAGACGGACTCGACGTACGAGACGGACGCGACGATACGACGCGTACGGGGGCGTCCCGCGGATCAGGGGCATCGGCAGGCCCTGATCCGACGGACACCCCCGGGCGGGCGCCGACCGGCAGGTCAGCGCACGCTGCGGATGGGGCGCACGGCGAGCGCGCCGAGCACCGACAGTACGGCCGCGATGAGGAACAGGGCCGTGTATCCGCCACTCAGCGAGACGATGAGCGAGGCCACGAACGGGGCGACGATCTGCGGGCCGGCGTTGGCGACGTTGAGGACGCCCATGTCGCGGGCCGCGTCCTCGGCCTTGGGCAGCACCATGGTCACCAGGGCGGTGTCGACGGCCATGTAGCAGCCGAAGCCGAGGCCGTTGACGATCGAGAAGGCGAGCATCGCGGTCCAGCTCGTCGAGACGGCCGGGATGACCAGCGCGACGGCGGCGAGGGCGGCCGACGCGCCCACGAAGAGCTTGCGGCGGTCGTAGCGGTCGGACAGCCAGCCGCCGAGCACGGTGGAGACGACCATGGCGACCGCGTTGAGCGGCATGAGGACGGCCACGGCCTCCTCGGGCGCCAGCCCGGCGGGCAGGTCGGTGTGGTCCTTGAGGATGTACAGCTGGAATCCGGCCACCGCGAAGTAGCCGAGGATCAGCAGTGCCCGGCCGATGAACGCCCAGCGGAAGTCGTGGTCCTTGAGGGCGCTGCCGAAGGCCGCGATCTGCTGCTTGACCGGCAGCGGAGCCTTCGCGGGCATGCGCTCCTCACGGGCACAGGCGCTGAACAGCACCGCCGTGCCGGCGACGATCGCGCCGAAGACCAGGTAGCCGGTGCGGTAGTCGTCGGAGAAGGCCGCGCCGACGAGGGCGCCGATCGTCGAGCCGATGGGCAGGCCGAGACCGACGGCCGCCGAGGCCTTGCCGCGCGCGGCGGTCGGGACGCGGTCGGGCACCACGGAGGTGATGGCCGCCTGGTAGATGTTCATGACGGCCTGGCCGAGGCACCACGCGATCGTGACCAGCAGGATCGTGTCGACGCTGCCGAGGAGCAGCATCACCGGGAGGGCGAGCAGACCGCCGCCGAGGATCCAGGGGTTGCGCCGTCCGGAGCGGTCCGACAGGGCGCCGGCGACCGGGTTGAAGACGGTGGCGAAGATCGCGGATATACCGGCGACGAGGCCGAAATTCGCCACCTTGTTCGCGGGGTCGATGGACTCGACCTGGAGCGCGAGAAGCATGCCGCCGACGCCGATGTACAGGGCGTACATCGCCGAGTTGCCGGCGAGGAGCAGGGGCAGCAGGCCCCGCGTCGGCCGCTTGGCCGCGGGGGAGTCGGGGCCGGCCGTACCGGACTCGGGGCCGGCGGTGCCGGAGCCGGTTCCGGGGGAGGAAAGGGCCACGTTGCCCTCCTGGGGGAGATCGCCCCACGAGGGGGCGAAGAGCGGAATGAGTAGAGTAGTTACACGTGTCAGTGGCACGTGTGAGCACTGTGTAGCATTCACATCAGGCCATCCGCCAGACCCTGTGCCGGATTGTTCTGGAAAGATGCCGGAGCGATGAGTCACTCAACCGAACAGTCCCCCGAACGCCCCGCCGGGCGCGCGGTCCCCACCAGCGCCGACGTCGCGCGCCTCGCGGGCGTCTCCCGGGCCACCGTCTCGTACGTCCTGAACAACACCTCGGCCGTGCGCATCAGCGAGCCCACGCGTCGCAGAGTGCGCGAGGCGGCCGAGGAGCTGGGGTACGTACCCCACGCGGCGGCCCGCAGCCTGCGCGCGGGCCACAGCCGGATGGTGCTGCTGCCGAGCGCCCACATCCCGGTCGGACCGCTGTACAGCCAGTTCTTCAGCGACCTCCAGTGGGAGCTGCGCCGCCTCGACTACACGGTGGTGCAGTACGGCAGCGTCGGCATGAAGCCCGCCGAGGCGGCCCGCGCCTGGGCCGAGCTGCGGCCGGTCGCCGTGGTCTCGCTCGGGGAGGTCGAGCTCACCGAGCAGGCGGTCGAGCTCCTCAAGCGCTCCGGGGCGCGCGCCGTGATCACGCTCGGCACGCAGCAGGTCCCGGGCACCCACTCCCTCGTCATGGACCAGGGGCGGGTCGGCGAGGTCGCCACCGCCCACCTGATCGAGGCCGGCCGGCGCCGCATCGGCGTCGTCGTCCCGGAGGAACCGGGCCTCGGGATGTTCTCGCAGCCCCGCCTCGACGGCGCGCGGCGCGCGGCCGAGGGCACCGGAGCCACCGTCGTACCCCTGCCGCTGCGGTACGACGAGGCGTCGGCGGAGGAGCTGGCCGGGCGGTGGCGCGAGCTCGGCGTCGACGGCGTGTTCGCCTACAACGACGAGTACGCGATGCTCCTGATGCGGGCGCTCCAGGACGAGGGCGTCTCGATCCCGGAGGAGACCGCCGTCGTCGGCGCCGACGATCTGCTCCTCGGCCGGCTGCTGCGGCCGCGGCTGAGCACGGTCCACATCGACATGGTCCTGGGCCGGGAGCTCGCCGAGCTGGTCGACCGCGCCGTGCGGGACCAGGACGTCCCGCCGCGTTCCCGTCGTCTGCTGGACTCGCGGGTCGTCCGGCGGGAGTCCAGCTGAGCGCTTAGCGTCGGTGCATGAGCACAGTTCCGAAGCGCTTCGAGATCCTGCTGGTGCCCGAGCACGTCGAGGACCGCGGTGACGCGTCCGTGGGGGACAGTGCCGTCCGCTCGGCCGTCGTCGAGGCCACCGGGCGGCACGGCGCCTCCGGCTATCCGATCTACGAGGGACACGGCATCGTGGCCGACGTCGACCCGGAGACGCGGACGGTCGAGGCCCTGCTCGTCGACGGCCGTGAACTCGACTACGGACTCACGGCCCTCGTCCGCCCGGCGGCCCGCGGCTGACCCGGGTACCCTCCCCGCGGCTGACCCGGGTACCCTCCCCGCGCGGCTGACCAGGCACTCTCCCCCGCGGGCCGCTCCCGTCCGGCCTGAAGAGGACCGTTGACACCGCGCGGCGACGGGCACAGACTCGGCGGCGCACGCCCGGAGGCGATCGTGTCCTCACCGGGCGAGGCACCAGGCGAACAGAGTCGTTCCGAAGGTCACGTGGGAGAGAACCGATGAGCATCCGCGACGTCTACATCGTCGACGCCGTCCGCACACCGATCGGGAAGTTCGGGGGCGCGCTCTCCGGCGTGCGCCCCGACGACCTCGCCGCCCACGTGGTGAGGTCCCTCGTCGACCGCACACCCGCGCTCGACCCGGCGCGCGTGGACGACGTCTACTTCGGCGACGCCAACGGCGCGGGCGAGGACAACCGCGACGTGGCCAGGATGGCCGTCCTGCTCGCCGGACTGCCGGTCACCGTCCCCGGCGTCACCGTCAACCGCCTCTGCGGCTCCGGCATGGAGGCCGTCATCCAGGCGGCCCGCGCCGTCGCCCTCGGCGACGCGTCCGTCGCGATCGCCGGCGGCGTCGAGTCCATGTCCCGCGCCCCGTGGGTCCTGCAGAAGCCCGAGCGGGCCTTCCCCGCCGGCCACCAGCAGCTCCACTCGACGACCCTCGGCTGGCGCATGACCAACCCCCGCATGCCCGCCGAGTGGACGGTCCCGCTCGGCGAGGGCGCGGAGCTCGTCGCCGACAAGCACGGCCTCACCCGTGACCGGCAGGACGCCTTCGCGCTCGCCAGCCACCGCAAGGCCGCCGAGGCCTGGGCGAAGGGGCTGTACGACGACGAGGTCGTCCCGTACGAGGGCGTGGACCTGGCCCGTGACGAGTGCATCCGCGACACCACGTCCCTGGAGGCGCTCGCCAAGCTCAAGCCGTCCTTCCGTCCCACGGGCGGCACGGTCACGGCCGGCAACTCCTCGCCGCTCAACGACGGCGCGGCGGCCCTGCTCCTCGTGGACGAGGAGGGGCTCCGCGAGACGGGCCGCGAGCCGCTCGCCCGCATCGTTACGTCGGCGGTCACCGGCATCGAGCCCCAGCTCTTCGGCCTCGGCCCGGTGGCCGCCGTCCGGCGGGCCCTGGAGAAGTCGGGGCGCTCCTTCGCGGATCTGACGACCTTCGAGCTCAACGAGGCCTTCGCGGCGCAGGCGCTCGGCTGCCTCGCGGAATGGCCGGAACTCGACCCGGAGATCGTTAACCCGCGCGGCGGCGCGATCGCCATCGGCCACCCGCTGGGCGCCTCGGGCGCGCGGCTCGCCGGATCCGTGGCGCACCAGCTCGCCGCAGCGGGCTCGGGTACGGGCCTCGCGGCGCTGTGCATCGGCGTGGGCCAGGGCATCGCGCTGGTCCTGGAGCGCTGAGCCCACGTACGCCGAGCGCTGAGCCGCACCACGTACGCGAGCGCTGAATGCCACCACGTACGCGAGCGCTGAGCCCCACCACGTACGCGAGAGGGGTACGGGAGACACTCCCGTACCCCTCTCGTCATGAGCCGACCGTCATCGGGTCACTGCTGCTGGGAGGCCTCGACGGACTTGCGGACCTCGTCCATGTCCAGCTTGCGGGCCTGCCCGATGACGTCCTCGAGGGCGGCCTCCGGCAGGGCGCCCGGCTGCGCGAACACAGCGACGTTGTCCCGGACGATCATCAGCGTCGGGATCGAGCGGATCTCGAAGGCGGCGGCGAGCTCCTGCTGTGCCTCCGTGTCCACCTTCGCGAAGACCAGGTCCTGGTGCCGCTCGGACGCGGCCTCGAAGACGGGGCCGAACTGACGGCAGGGACCGCACCACGAAGCCCAGAAGTCGATCAGGACGAACCCGTTCCCGCTCACGATCTCGTCGAAGTTGTCCTTGGTGAGCTCTACGGTGCTCATGCTTCCTACCTTTCGGGGTCTCCTGGCGGTGTCCTCACGGTCCCCTGGGGACTCGCCCGGCACAACGGCGTATCGAGCCGCGCTATTCCGTGCCCCTGCCAGCAGACTGTGACCCATGACGCGAACGGTGGAAGAGAGCACGTACGACGTGGTGGTCCTCGGTGCGGGACCGGTCGGTGAGAACGTCGCCGACCGGGTGCGGGCGGCCGGGCTCAGCGCCGCGATCGTCGAGAGCGAGCTGATCGGCGGCGAGTGCTCGTACTGGGCGTGCATGCCGAGCAAGGCGCTCCTGCGCCCCGCGCTCGCCCGCTCCGACGCCCGTAAGGTCGCCGGCCTGCGCGAGTCGGTCTACGGTCCGCTCGACGCCCTGGAGGTCTTCGGTCACCGGGACAGCGTCGTCGGTCACTGGAAGGACGACGGCCAGGTCGACTGGCTCGATTCGGTCGGTGTACGGGTCTTCCGGGGCCACGGCCGTCTCGCCGGGCCCCGCCGGGTCGCCGTCGCCGGACCGGAGGGCGACGAGCACCTCCTGACCGCCCGGCACGCGGTCGCCGTCTGCACCGGCAGCCGCGCCGTCCTTCCGGAGCTGGCCGGGCTGCCCGGGGCCAGGCCCTGGACCAGCCGTGAGGCGACCAGCGCGGGCCGGGTGCCCGCGCGGCTGATCGTCGTCGGCGGGGGAGTGGTCGGGGTGGAGATGGCCACCGCCTGGCAGGCCCTGGGCTCGAAGGTCACGATGCTCGTACGGGGCGGGGGCCTGCTGCCCCGGATGGAGCCGTTCGTCGGCGAGCGGGTCGCCTCGGCCCTCGCGACGCGCGGAGCGGACGTCCGCACCGGTGCCGCGGTCACCGCGGTGGTACGCGACGGCGGCGCCGGCCCGGTGACGGTGGTCCTGGAGGGCGGGGACCACGTCGAGGGCGACGAGGTGCTCTTCGCGACCGGCCGCGCCCCGCGCACCGACGACCTCGGACTGGAGACGGTCGGCCTCGGACCGGGCTCCTGGCTCGACGTCGACGACAGCCTCCGGGTCACCGGCAGCGACTGGCTCTACGCGGTCGGGGACGTCAACCACCGTGCGCTCCTGACCCATCAGGGCAAGTACCAGGCCCGGATCGCCGGCGCCGCCATCGCGGCCCGCGCGAAGGGCACCGATCCCCTGGACGAGGGGAGTTGGGGCGCGCACGCGGCCACCGCCGACCGCACAGCCGTCCCGCAGGTCGTGTTCTGCGACCCGGAGGCGGCCGCCGTCGGCCTCACCCTGGCCGAGGCCGAGCGGGCCGGCCGCCGGGTCCGGGCCGTCGACGTCGACATGCGGCAGGTCGCCGGGGCCGGACTCTACGCCCAGGGCTACCGGGGACAGGCCCGGATGGTCGTCGACCTCGACCGGGAGGTCGTCATCGGGGCCTCCTTCGTCGGCCCCGGAATCGGCGAGCTCCTCCACTCGGCGACGGTCGCCGTCGTCGGCGAGGTCCCGATCGCCCGGCTCTGGCACGCCGTACCGTCGTACCCGACCCTGAGCGAGGCCTGGCTGCGCCTCCTGGAGGCCTACCGGGGCTGAAGGACCGGCGACTGAGCCTCCGGTGACTGAGCCTCCGACGACTGAGGCTCCGTCACTTTCCTTCCGCGGCAGGCGCGTCGGCGACATACGGAGCGATCAGCAGCCGCGCCGCCGAGCGCGCGACCTCCAGGGCCGGCCGCGCGTCCCGGCCGGACTCCTGGCCCAGGACGACCCGGGTGCTCAACCCGTCGAGCAGGGCCAGGAGTTCGGAGGCCCGGGCGGTGGCGTCGAGCGGTGCGAAGCGCCGCCGGGCGACCCCCGCCGTGAGCAGGGCCTCCAGGTCCTCCTGCCAGCCCTGGTCGAGCGCGTCCTGGGCCTCGCGCAGCGCGGCGTTGCCGGGGGTGCGGGCCCAGAGCTCGATCCACAGCGTCCAGCGCGGATCGCGGGGGCCGCGCGGCAGATAGAGCCGGAGGAAGAGGTCGAGCTTGCGCTCGGCCGTGATCCGCCGGGACAGCAGCGCTCCGCGCTCCTCTGCGAGCGCGGCCTCGCTCCACCGCAGAGCGGCGAGGAGCAGCAGGTCCTTGCTGCCGAAGTAGTACAGGATGTGGCCGCCGCTCGTGCCGAGCCGCTCCGCGAGCGCCGACATGGTGAGCGAGGCGAGGCCGTCCTCGGCGATCGCCGCCATGGCCTCCTCCAGCATCCGCTCCTGGGTGACGTGTCCGTCCCGCCGTCGTGCCGCCCCTGCCACCGCCGCCGTCCCCGATCTGCCGTTCTGTGTCCCTCTGTCTGCGAGAACGACCTTAACCGCAACCTCCAGGGGTCTTGACGTGGCCTGAACTCATCGCACATCTTGAATGCCGTTCTAAGACTTAGAACGGCATTCAAGACAGGAGTGCGGTGTGCTCGGACACGAGACAGCGCCCGTGACCACGGGCCGGGACGAGGTGTTCCAGGTCGAGGAGCACGGAATCGACCCCATCCCCGACGCCGAACGCCACGGCAGCGCCAAGGACGTCTTCTGGCTCTGGTTCGGCTCGAACCTCACGTTCACCTACGTCATCAACGGCGCCCTCGCCGTCGCCTTCGGGCTCTCCTTCTGGCAGGCCACCGCCGTCGTCGTACTCGGCGGCCTGTCCTTCCTCGCCATCGGCGCCGCCGGACTCAGCGGGGTGCGCACCGGCACCGCGACCCTCGTGATCTCCCGGGCCGCCTTCGGCGTCCGCGGCAACTGGCCCGCCGGTCTGCTCAACTGGATCGTCAGCATCGGCTACACCGTCGTGAACACCGTGGTCGGCACCCTCGCCCTCGAAGCCTTCTTCGCCGACCTCGGCTGGCACGGCGGACACGCCGCCCGGGCCCTCGCCCTCGGCGTCACCCTCGCGCTGACCTTCGCCGTCGCCCTCTGGGGCCACGCCACCGTCCAGTTCGCCGAACGCTGGATGGCCTACGTCCTCGCCGTCGGCTTCGCCGTGCTCCTGGCCCTCGTCCTGCCCGGCGCCGACACCTCGGCCGGCTCGGTCGCGCCCGGCCTCTCCGGCTGGAGCCTCGCCTTCGTCGTCATGCTCGCAGGCCCCTTCTCGTACCTCCCGATGCCCGCCGACTACACCCGCTACCTGCCCCGCACGACCTCCCTCAAGGCCGTCACCCTCAGCGGCGCGCTCGGCGGTTTCGTGTCCTCCGTCGCCCTGGGCGTCGCCGGAGTGGCCGCCGCGACACAGGTCGACATGACCGACGCGGTGGCGGGCACCGAGAGCCTGCTCCCCGGCTGGTTCCAGCCCCTCTTCCTCGCCCTCGTCCTCGGCGGATCGGTCACCAACTCGATCATCACGCTCTACTCGTCGAGCCTGAACCTCCAGGTCCTCGGCATCCCGTGGAGCCGCGCCCGGGCCATCGTCATCAGCGCGGCCGTGACCGCGGCGGGCTCCCTCGGCGCCCTCTTCCTCACCGACTTCACCACCTCGCTCCTCTCCTTCCTCTCCCTCCTGATCATCGTCTTCGCCCCCTGGGGCGGAGTCTTCCTCGCCGACATGGTGCTCCGGTGCTGCGCCTACGACTCCGCCGCGCTGCACGCCCGCCAGGGCGGCGCCTACTGGTACCGCGCGGGTTGGCACCCCGCAGGCCTGACCGCACTCCTCTCGGGCCTCCTCTTCTCCGCGCTCACCTGCGACTCCGCGCTGTGGACCGGCCCCCTGGTGGCCCCGCTCGGCGGCGCGGACCTCACCCTCCTCGGCGCGGTCGTCTCCGCCCTCGTGTACGTGCTCCTCGCGCGCCGCACGATCGCCCCCGCCCAGCCCTGACCAGCGACTCCCCGTCGTCCCGCCCCGCACCACACCCGTACGTACGTCACGGAGCCACCCCGCATGCACAGCACCACCGCCGAACCCCCCGTCCACGCCGACCTCGTCCTCCTCGGGGCCCGCATCCACACCGTCGACCCCGCGCTCCCCGAGGCGCAGGCCCTCGCCGTCCGCGCCGGCCGCATCGTCCGGATCGGCTCCGACCGCGACGCCGGCGCCTGGACGGGGCCCGGCACCCGGGTCCTCGACGCCGGAGGGAGGCTCGTCCTGCCCGGCTTCGTCGACGCCCACAACCACGTCCGCCTCGGCTCGGACGACGCCTGCGTCCAGCTCGCGGGCGCCCGTACCCTCGATGCCATCCACGAGCGCGTCCGCGCCTGGCACGAGGCACACCCCGACGCCGAGTGGATCGAGGCCGAGGCCTTCGACTACTCCGCCGTCCCCGGCGGACGCATGCCCACCGCCGCCGACCTCGACCCGGCCACCGGCGACACCCCCGCCGTCGTCCTCAGCTACGACGTGCACACCGCCTGGCTCAACACCGCCGCCCTCCGCCGGCTCGGCGTCGACCGCGACCACACCGACCTGCCCTTCGGCCGGGCCGTCACCGACCCCTCCACCGGCGAACCCACCGGTTTCGTCAAGGACTTCGCGATCAAGGGCCTCTCGCGCGACGGCCACCGCGCCCTGCGCGAACTCGGCGTGCCCTGGGCCTCGCCCGACCGGCAGTACGGCCGCCTCGCCAAGAGCCTGGACGACGCGATCGGTTACGGCATCACCACCGTCGTCGAGCCGCAGAACTCCCTCGACGACCTCGCCCTCTTCCAGCGCGCCCGCGCGGACGGTCGGCTGCGCTCACGGATCGTCGCCGCGCTCTTCCACCCCCGCGGTACGACCGAAGCCGACCTCGACGCGTTCGAGGACGCGGCAAGGGAGTTCGCGGACGACCGCCTCCGGGTCGGCCCGCTCAAGCTGTACATCGACGACGTCGTCGAACCCCGCACGGCCGCCCTCCTGGAGCCGTACGCGGGCTGCGCCCACCACCGCGGCGACACCTTCTACCCGCCCGAGGAGTTCGCCGAGCTGCTCACCCGCCTCGACGCGCGCGGCTTCCAGTGCTTCGTCCACGCCACCGGCGACCGGGGCATCCGCACCGTCCTCGACGCCGTCGCCCGCGCCCACACCGTCAACGGGCCGCGCGACGCCCGCCACCAGATCGTCCACGTCGAGTGCCTCGACCCGGCCGACACCCCCCGCTTCGCCGCCCTCGGCGTCGTCGCCTGCATGCAGCCCCGGCACGCCGCCCCCGACATCGCGGGGCCCGGCCAGGACTGGGCCGAGAACATCGGCCCCGACCGCTGGCACAAGGCCTGGCCGCTGCGCAGCCTGCGGGCCGCCGGGGCGGTCCTCGCGCTCTCCAGCGACTGGAACGTCGCGGAGATGGACCCCATGGTGGGCATCCACGCCGCCGTCACCCGCCGCCCGCTCGGCGGCGGGGAGAGCTGGACGGCGGGTGAGACGATCGACGTCGCCGCCGCCGTCGAGGGGTACACGATGGGCTCCGCCTACGCCAACTTCCTGGAGAACGACCGGGGTTCGCTGACGGTGGGCAAGCTCGCCGACTTCGTCGTCCTCTCCCGTGACATCCTCCGCGTCGCGCCCGACGAGATCCCGGGCACGGTGGCGGAGACGGTGGTGGTGGGCGGCGAGGTCGTCGTGGAGCGACGCGCGGCGTGAGCCCCCGCGCGGGTCAGTGACCCTCCTTCCCCGAGGCCACCGCGACCCGTCGCTCGAAGGTCCGTCCGCCGTCCCGCGACTCGTACACCCCGTCCTGGGTGGCGACGAGCAGCCGGCGGGCGTCCACGACGGTGAGCGCCTGCGGGGCCCCGCCCGGCACGGCGGAGACACGGGTCCACCGGAGGGCGGGGCCTGCTCCCGCGGCCGTCACCGTCTCCGTACCGCGGAAGAGCACCCCGCTCGGATCGACGCCGAAGAGGGCGTCGGGAGCGCCCCAGGAGACGTACGACAGGACCTGGCCCCTGCCGGGGGCGAAGGTCCTGCCGCCGTCCGCGCTGCGGGCCACCCCGGTCTCCGTGGTGGCGAGGACGGTGTCCGGGACCGCGGGGGAGACGGCGATGTCGAGGGCGCGCAGCGCGGCGCGGTCCTCCCAGGTGACGCCGTCGGGACTGACCCGCAGGCGGCCGTTCGCGCTGTCGTACCCGTAGACCGTCGCGTCGGGCGCGGTGTCGAGGGAGTGGAAGTCCACCTCGCCGCCGAGGGACTTCTCGTGCCACGTGCGTCCGGCGTCCGTCGACTCGACGAGACCGAGGTCGGCGGGTCCGCCCGCGCCGGGGGCGGGGTGCCCGCTCGCCAGGAACGTCCCGGCGGCGGTGACCGTGAAGCCCATGAAGTCGTCCCGGCGGTCGCCGACCGGGCTCGGGCGGCCGGTGGCGTCGGCTGTGTGGACGCCGTCATGGGTGGCGACGTACAGCGTGTCGCCGCGCATGCCGAGGCCGTGGATGTGACGGAGCGTGGCGCCGTGGGAGCCGTCGGGCGAGCCGTCCGCGGGAGGCTCCTGCGAGCAGGCGGTCAGGGTGAGGGCGAGCGTGAGGGCGGTGACGGCGGCGGCCGCCGCGGGCCCGGGGAAGTACTTCGTCATCGTTCTTTCGCCGGAGGGGAGGAAGGTACGGGGACGCCGCGGCCGGCCCCGGTGAGGGGGCCGGCCGCTGGTGTCGGCAGGGTGCGGGTACGGGCCGGGTCAGAGCCGGTCGAGGATCTTCCGCAGTTCGGCGATCTCGGTGGACTGCGTCCGGACGACGTCGTCGGCGAGCTTCTTGGCCGAGGCGTTCCGGCCGTTCTTCTGCTCGTCCTTCGCCATGGCGACGGCGCCGTCGTGGTGGGCGATCATCAGCTCGGCGAACTTCCGGTCGAAGGCCTTGCCCTTGGCGGCCGCCAGGTCCTTCATGTCCTGCTCGGACATCATCCCGGCCATGCCGTGGCCCCCGGAACCGTGCCCGGCTCCTGCCGACTCGGGCTTGCCCCAGCCCTTGAGCCAGGTCTTCATCTTCTGGATCTCCGGGTCCTGCGCCTGCTCGATCGCGGCGACGAGCTTCCTGACCCCGGCGTCCTCGGCGCGGCCGTCGGCGAGCTTCGCCATCTCCAGGGCCTGCTCGTGGTGGGGGATCATCATCTGGGCGAACATGACGTCGGCGTCGTTGAAGGCGCCGGGGGCGGCGGCCTCGGCGGACCCGGAATCGGGGACGGAAGCCGAGGAGGAAGCGGGGGCGGAGGCGATGGGGGACGTTCCGCCGTGGCCCATTCCGCTCATCCCGTCGTCCGTCCCGCACGCGGCGAGCAGGAGCCCGGTGGCGGTGACGGCGCCGGCGAGGGCGAACTTCTTGGTGGTGTGACGCGTGAAGGCGCGCATGGAGTGATACCTCGTGTGCTGTCGAAAGGGCAGGTCGAAGGCGTTCACGGGCAGCGCGAGGCGCCCGCGATGGCGTATCGGCCTAGATCCGCAGGATCGACAGCTGGGCGAGGTCGGGAGGCCGGCGCGGCGGCGCGTGGGCCCCGAGAGCGGGGACGAGCCGCGCGAGGACGACGGCGAGCCAGGCGGGGTGTCGGGCCAGGGCGGCCCGGACGAGCCCGGCGAGGAGCCAGCCGCCGAGGACCGCCACGCACAGCGTGGTCATGTCCATCCCCGCGCCGGGGTCGTGACGCGCGTCGGAACCGCCACTGTCGGCGCTGTGCGCGCCGGCGGTCAGCGCGGCCGTGTGAGGGGCGGCGGCGGTCGATTCCGTCGTACCACCGGAGCCCTCGGGATGCCCGACGGCGTGCATGAGGAACACTCCGAGCGCGAGCACGACGACGAGCAGAAGGTGCGCCAGGGCACCTCCTGCTCGCATACGGCGTCTACCGCGAGTTCCGCGTTCCGCCCGACGTGCACGCAAGACCAGGACCTCCTGGCCCGACCATACCGTGCGGGGGTATCAGGACGGCGTGAAGGGCGGTGTCGGGGACGGCGTCAACGGTGACGCCACGGACGACGCCACGGACGACGCCACGGACGACGCCAAGGACGTCGTCGGGGACGTCGTCACGAAGGCGTCTCGCCCGTCATCGCGGCGGCCATCCGCAGATGCGGAGCAGCCTCGTCCGCGCGCCCCTGGCGCTCCAGCGCACGCCCGAGCATCAGCCGGGCGTAGTGCTCGACGGGGTCGCGCTCCAGGATGGCGCGCAGCTCGGTCTCGGCCCGGGAGAGCTGCGCGGAGTGGTAGTAGGCGCGGGCGAGGAGCAGTCGCTGGGCCGTCTGGTCCGGGTGCTCGGCGACGAGGCCGCGCAGGATGCGGATGGCGGTCCCGTACTCCTTCGCGTCGAAGAACAGCTGCGCGCGATCCCAGCGTTCCCCGGCCGTTCCGAACTCGTAGTACGTGTCGCTCACTTGCTCTCCCTCTCCGGCTTCCCGAATCTGCCACTCTGTGTGACGGTCGACCAGGTCAACAAGCCTGGATGGTTGAACATTCCACTACGATAGGTTGAGCGACATGAGCAATCTTGATCGTCAGGCCGCGTTGACGGTGTGCGGCGGCCGCGGCTTCGTCGTCGCCGAGCCCGTACGGGAACTCCTCAGCCCGCGCCGCGTCCAGCTCGGGGAGTCGACCGAGGTCCGCCGACTGCTCCCGAACCTCGGCCGGAGGATGGTCGGCGCCTGGGCGTTCGTCGACCACTACGGCCCCGACGACATCGCCGACGAGCCCGGCATGCAGGTCCCGCCGCACCCGCACATGGGTCTCCAGACCGTGAGCTGGCTCCACGAGGGCGAGGTCCTGCACCGCGACTCCACCGGCAGCCTCCAGACGATCCGCCCGCGCGAGCTCGGCCTGATGACCTCGGGCCGGGCGATCTCCCACTCCGAGGAGAGCCCCCGCCCGCACGCCCGGTTCCTCCACGGCGCCCAGCTCTGGGTCGCGCTCCCCGACGCCCACCGTCATGTGGAACCCCACTTCCAGCACCACGCCGACCTGCCGCAGGTCACGGCCCCCGGTCTCGCGGCCACGGTGATCCTCGGCGCCCTCGACGGCGCCGTCTCGCCCGGCGCCACGTACTCGCCGCTCGTCGGCGCCGATCTGACGCTGGCGGCGGGCACCGAGGCGAAGCTCCCCCTGGACCCCGACTTCGAGTACGCCGTCCTGTCCATGTCCGGCGAGGCCCACGTCGACGGCGTCCCGGTCCTGCCCGGCTCCATGCTGTACCTCGGCTGTGGCCGCACCGAGCTCCCCCTGCGCGCCCTGTCGGACGCGGGTCTCATGCTCCTCGGCGGCGAGCCGTTCGAGGAGGAGATCGTCATGTGGTGGAACTTCGTGGGCCGCACGGACGAGGAGATCCGCAAGGCCCGCGAGGAGTGGATGACGAGCGACCGCTTCGGCGAGGTGAAGGGGTACGACGGGGGCCGGCTCGATGCCCCGGAGGTCCCGCCTACCCCGCTCAAGGCCCGGGGTAGGGTGCGCTGACCTGGGGTTTTCTCCTCGCGGTTGATGTCCGCAGCAGGCCCGCTCGGCCGTGCCTCCGACTTTCGGCGTGCCACCGGGAGGGATGGTTTCGCACCTTCTCTCGGTGGCGCAGCCAGCGCGGCGCGCTTCTATGGTGTGCTCGTGTGGAAGCAGGTTTGGTCAGCTGAAGGCTGACCTTTTGCTGACTTTACTGACGGGTCATCAGGTGTGTTGCCGGGGGCAGTGGCTTCCTCGCCTGGTGGTCGTGCAGCGATCTGGCATGCCCAGCCTGCACCCCGAGGCAGTGCCGATCATCGGACCGCCGTGTGAACCGTTCCGGGTTCGGTAGGGACTCGATCATTTGAGAGGATCGAGTCATGGCACGTCCTTCCCAGTACCCGCTTCAGCTGCGCCGTCGTGCGGTGCGGATGGTCGCCGAGGTGCAGCCCGACTACGACACCGAGTGGGCCGCGATGAAAGCGGTCGCCCAGAAACTGGGCATCGGCACCACCGAGACCCTGCGCAAGTGGGTGAGGCAGGACCAGATCGACGCCGGGACCCGGCCGGGCATCACGACGGAGGAGTCCGCCGAGCTGAAGCGGCTGAAGAAGGAGAACGCCGAGCTCAAGCGGGCGAACGAGATTCTCAAAGCCGCGGCGTCCTTCTTCGCGGCCGAGCTCGACCGGCCACACACACGCTCGTAGCGTTCATCGACGAGCACAAGGGCCGCTTCGGCGGTGTCGAGCCGATCTGCCGTGTGCTGACGATGCACGCCTGCAAGATCGCCCCCTCCACCTATTACGCCCACCGCAAACGCCAGGCCGCGCCGTCCGCCAGGACCGTGCGGGACGGTGAGCTGAAGGAGCTGATCCGGCACGTCTACGACACCAACTACCGTGTCTACGGCGCGAGGAAGATCTGGCGGGAGCTGAACCGCCAGGGCGTCACGGTGGCCCGCTGCACCGTCGAACGCCTGATGCGAGAACTCGGCATCGCCGGAGCGGTCCGAGGCAGACGGGTGATCACCACGCTGCCCGGCGGCCAGGCCGAGCGGGCACCCGACCTGGTGGACCGTGACTTCGTCGCCGGTGCCCCGAACCGCTGCTGGGTCGCCGACTTCACCCACGTCAAGACCTGGGCGTCGTCTACGTCGCCTTCGTCGTGGACACCTTCTCCCGCCGGATCGTCGGCTGGTCCGCCGCCACCGTGAAGGAGACAGTCTTCGTGCTGGACGCCCCCGAGATAGCGATCCGGCAACGCGACCGCGACCAACACCCCATACAGCCAGGCGAGTTGATCCATCACTCGGACGCCGGGTCGCATTACACGAGTTTCCGGCTCGCCGAGCACCTGGACGCGGCCGGCATCGCCGCCTCGATCGGCTCGGTCGGCGACGCCTACGACAACGCCCTGATGGAGAGCACGATCGGGCTGTTCAAGACCGAGCTGATCAAGCCCCGACGGCCATGGAAGACACTGTCCGACGTCGAGCTCGCCACCGCCGAGTACGTCGACTGGTACAACCACCGACGACTTCACGGTGAGATAGGCCACGTCCCCCCCCGTCGAATACGAGAACAACCACTACCGAGCACCCGCGAAACCCCAGGTCACAACCAACATCTGAGATCTCTGCCGAACCCGGAACGGTTCAATCCGAATCGAGGGAGGCAGCACCTTGATTCTCTGCGAGCCCTCAGGCGAAAGCGAGCACGATCGGTCCGCTTGCCGAGGTCAGGCCCTGGGGTGTGGAGCATGCGGTGAGGGCCAGACTTGCCAGGGTGATGGTTTCGGTGGCGGTAGAACCGGCGCCTACACCACTGGTGACGGTTCCGGTCTGGACCAATATGGGTGGCCGCAGCACGGTTCAGCAGGGCCTGCAAAGGCCCTGCCTCCTCGCCCCGAGGACGTTCATGGCGAGGCCGGGGCAGGACATCACCGGTGGTGGTGCGGCGTCCCTTGCCGGTGGGCAGACCGTCCCAGTGGGTCTCTTCGACGACGCGGACCCCGCGGCCGATCGCCCGCAGATGGGTGGCCAGCAGCGTCTCGTCGGCGGAGTTCGCGACGGTGGAATGCAGCATGACCTGTGATTTCGTGGCCCGGATCTCCACCAGCTGACGCGGTCGGATCCTGCGGGCGGGCACCGAGTAGAGGTTGCCGCCGAAGGCGACCAGGCAGTCCTTGCCGACTGGCCGCAGATGCCGCTCGGCCACCAGATAGGGAGTCTCCGGCAGCGGCTTGAGGGCCATGTGGTCGCGGGCCGCCCGCTCGCCGATGATCTGCTGGTGAGTCCTGTGGGCCTGAGCTCGCCGCTGCGGCACCCAGGTAGGGAAGGCGGCGTCCATCTCCTCGACGGAGGAGAAGGACCGGCCGGACAGGACGTGGTCACGGACGATGAGGACCTGGCGCTCGACGCGGCCCTTGCCGGTGGGCCGGTAGGCGGCCAGGACGTCGATGTCGAAGTCGTAGTGGCCGGCGAACCCGACCGCTTCCGGGTGCAGCGGGACCGCCTCGCCCGGAGCGACATGGCGGCGGACCACGGTCTTCGTGCGGTCGTAGACGATCGTCATCGGCACCCCTCCGAAGTGGGCGAAGGCCCGGCGGTGGCAGTCGAAGAACGTCTGGAGGTCCTGGCTGGTGGTGAAGCAGCAGAACGGGTCGCGTGAGTACGACAGCGTCATGTGGAACGAATAGACCTTCGGGATTCCCATGTGGGCGAGGATCTTGCCCTCGTCGCCCCAGTCCACCTGGGCCTGGGCGCCAGGGATCACCTCGAACCGGCGGTGCATGCCGGCGAGTTCCTTCGGCGTGATGCCGAGTTCCTCGGCGATCCGAGGCCGGGCTTCCTGCACATAGAGCTTGACGCGCTGGTCATTGCCGGTGAACCCGTACTCCGCGGCCAGCCGCTCGTGGATCACCGCGGCCTTCATCAGGATCTCCGCCCGGAGCATCGAGTCGACCAGCGGCGCGAACTCGTCGATCACCCTCGCCTTCGACCGCCCCTTCGGCGACCGTCGTGGCGGGGTTGCCGGACCTGGTGCCGACAGATACTTGCGGACCGTCTTCCGGTCCAGCCCGGTCTCCCGGGCCACCTCCGACAGGCTGATCGCCCCGGACTCCAACAGACTCCGGAAGCGCCGCAGTTCCAACCATCGATGCGGATCCAGGACCATCGTCGACCGCCTTCCGCCGCCTCTCACCGACCAAGCAGCAGAGTGCCGGGCAGCAGGTCTCAACGCATCAACAACTGTCCCTTTTCATCCGTACGCGGGTGGGGACGTTCACGTGTACGCCGACAGCATTCCACCGCCTGGCCTCACTGCCCCGCCCCGCCAGCTGACTCGCCGCCCCCGCCACCCTCGACTCAAGGACCTCGGAGAACCCGACCCCGCGTCGGGCCCTGACCCTGCCCACCAGCCGACACGGCCCCAAACAACCTCGCTCAGCCGCCCACCAGCCCCAACTGAAACGCCGAGGCTAGTGAATATCGGAGGAGGCCTGTTCGGGCGCCGCGTGGGCCGCAAGAATCTTGTGGGCTCCGCAAGAACATCACAGGGCAACCATTGACGAGCGGCGGAGCATTCGAGTCCTTACCTCATGAAGCGGGATGCTTCAGCATCCTGACACCACGTGGCTCGACAGAGAAGGCTCACACCGAGCGTCTAGGAGTGCAAGGACGCTGCATCTATTCGCATAGGCGCCCTCAGTTCCCTCTCTGCGCCGGCGACAGGCGTGTTGGTCGCCTGACGCAGGGCCACGTCCATCATCACCAGCGGATCTGGTACGCGTCGAACGCCGGCCTCGCCACGTCCTCGGTGATTCCCACTCCTTCGCGGTTTATGCGCATGCCACACACGCTGGCACCGATCGACGCCCGTCGGCCGATCCGGTCGAAGGAGAGCGCGGCGGCCGCCCGTCACCTTCGTCTGGAGACCTTCCTCGGACGGACGTCGGCCGACGGCGCGTACCGCAGGACGCGGGGCCGGAAAACCAAGGGGCCGATCCAATGATTCCGCGACCTGTGCAAAGGGAATCCCGCAAAGAAAGGCGAACCGTGCCGAGAGCGGGGACTCATGCCCGAGCGAACATCCGCGCACCTCATCCTGGACCTCCTAGCTGCCGCCGGCGTGGACCGGATCTTCGGAGTCCCCGGCGGCCCCCTGCTCTCCCTCCTAGCGGCGCTCGACGAGCGGCCCGAGCTCACCTTCGTGCTGGCGAAACACGAGGAGGGGGCCGTCTTCATGGCCGAGGGACACGCGCAGGCGACCGGCCGGCTGGGTGTGGCCTGCGTGACGTCCGGGCCCGGCACCACCCACGCGCTCACCGCCGCCGCCAGCGCGACGGCCGACTGGGCGCCGGTGCTCGTCCTCGCCGGACAGGTGTCGACCGAAGTGTACGGCCGCGGCGGACTGCAGGACTCCAGCGGCGGCAACTGGAGTATCGACACCGTCGACGTCTTCCGCTCCGCCGTGAAACTCGCGGCCCAGGTCAGCGACCCCGCACAAGTACCCGTCCTCTTCGAACGGGCCATCCGCACCGCGATGAGCCCACTGCCGGGCGCCGTCCTGCTCGTTCTCCCGGGCAACGTCCTGAACACCCCTGCGGCGCCCGCTCCCTCCCTTCTTCCCGGACACGATCTCCTGGTGGACCACCGGGGGGACCCGTCCGCGCGAGCACTGACAGACGCCGCCCGCGCCCTTCTGGCAGCCCGCGCTCCCGTGATCCTCGCGGGACAGGGCGCGAAGGTCTCCGGATCCGGTCCCCTGCTGGTGAAACTGGCCGAGCGGCTGGCCGCGCCTGTGGCGACCACGATGAAGGGCAAGAGCGTCTTCCCGGAAGACCATCCTCTCTCCCTGGGGGTGTTCGGCAACTACGGAGGGAGCCCTGCCACCCACCAGTCCGTGCTCTCCGCCGGAGTGGACCTGCTTCTGGTCGTGGGCAGCAGCCTCGGAGAAGTCTCCACCTTCGGGTGGGATCCAGCGCTGGCGCAGGGGCGCACCGTGTGCCAGATCGACGCCGACAGACTCCAGATCGGCAAGAACTACCGCGTCGATCACGCGATCGTCGCCGATGTCCGGCCCGCCCTGGCCGGCCTGCTGGAGCTCCTGCCCCCCCGGGAAACCGCTCATCAGCGAACGCCGACCACAGCAGCGAGGGGCCCGATCGCGGTCCCGCAGCAGCGCCCCCTCCGAGCTTCGGCTGTCGCGGAGCTGCTGTCCCATCGCCTTCCGTCAGACGTGCTGCTCTTCCTGGACAACGGCAACACGCTGTGCTGGATCGGAGAGCACTACAAGACACCCCATGGCACTGACCTGTTCTGCTCCCTCAACATGGGGTGTATGGGGTACGCAATCCCCGCGTCCATCGGCGCCAAACTCGCGCTCCCCGCCCGGCCCGTGGTCGCCGTCGTGGGAGATGCCGCCTTCGCGATGGGGGGTATGGAGATACACACGGCCGTGGAGCTCGGCCTCTCGATCGTCTGGCTCGTCCTCAACAACAGGGGCAACGCCATGGTCGCCAACATCCAGGAGCTGATCTTCGGGTCGGTGACCGGGTCCATGTACGCGCGGCCACTGGACGCGGCCATGGTCGCCCGCGGCCTCGGAGCGCAATCGCGCTCCGCCGCGACGCTGCCGGAACTTGACGAGGCGCTGTCGGTGGCCTTCACCGAGGCCGGCCCCTGGCTCATCGACATCACGGTCGACGCCCACGAGATCCCGTGGTCCCTCAGCCGTCGTGCCGCGACTCTCGGCGGCACACAGTGAACGCCCCGGCCGGTGTGCTGGCATGTGCCGCCTGTCTGCCCGAGAAGCGCCGCCGAACGGACGACCCGCTCTACGCGCACGTGGACGCCACACCGAACCGGTCGGGACAACGGGAGAGCGAGTTGTTCACTGGCGCTGGGGAACGTCGATTCCTGGGCGAGGGGGAGGACATCGAGACACTCATGCGCGCAGCCTGCCGCCAAGCACTCTCCAACGCCGGACTGACTCCACACGACGTGGACCGACTCTATGGCTACGCCTCGGTTCCCACCTACTCGACCCCCAATTCGCTGTACCTGCTCCATCACCGGCTCGGGCTTCGCCCCGACGCACTTGTGGTCCCCATCAACAGCGAATTCAGCAACTTCCTGCTCGGCCTGCTCCAGGCTCACGAAGCGATCACCGCAGGGTCCTGTCGTCACGCTCTCGTCGTATCCGGTTCGAACTGGACCAGACACCTCGACTTCAGACGAGGCCATGCACAGGCGGCGTCGGACGGCGCCGGAGCGGCAGTGGTAGGCCCCGGAGGGGACTTCTCGGTCATCGACCACGTCACCCATACGGCCGGCGCCTACTACGAATCCATGACGATGGGCGTAAGAATCCGGCAGGCCGACGAATGGGCGGGAATCCCGATGAGCCCCCAAGGCGTCCCAGTGCCCACCTACTCGCTCGATCCCGACATGGGTGTCGAGGTCTATCAGACACTGATGCGCGACGGCCTTCCCCGCCTGGTCTCGCAACTGATAGGCCGACATGGCATCCGAGGAGAGGACATCGCGCTCATCACCCATCAGGGATCACGTGAACTGCTCGATCACTGGCGCCAGAGCATCCAGCCCTCACAGTACCTGGAAACTCTCGAGAAATTCGGAAATCTCACGAACGCGACCTACCCAGTGAACCTCGCCCATCATTTCAAGGCAGTATTCGCGCCCTACCTCGTCGTTGCGGCTGTGGGAACCGGCTTCCACCTCACCGCGCTACTGCTCCGCAACCATCGCTGCTGACCGCTGGTGTCCATTCGAGACCGTTGCCCCGTCCGGTGAGAGTGCTCACGAGTGAGGGCATAGTTCTTGCAAGGCCTGCAATATCTGCGTCGCGCTTTTTTAGCTACAGAAGTATCGGAGGGGGCTTCGGAGAACCTTTGTGGCCTCTTTGATGAGTTGATGGCGGAATTATCATCCGAGGGTGTGGCTCGGATCGAGAGGGTGGGGCGCGAGGCCTTATTGATCAGAAACTCATGGGGTTCACTCGTCGATGACGTAGCGGACGTGCCGAGCGCCGAAGTATCCGCGCACGATGTGGGGCTGGCGTTGTCGGCGATGGAAGAACCTGCGGGTTTCGGTGGCGAGTTCGGCCTGGTTCTTGGCCCGGTGGGTGTGGGGCAGGCTGCGTTTGAGGTCGGCGTTGACCAGCTCGTCCGGGTTCAGCTCGGGTGAGTACGAGGGCAGGAAGTGCAGCTCGATCTGATCCTCGTGGTCGGCGAGCCAGGTCTGGACGGTCTTCGAGCGGTGGGCCGAGGGCCTGCTTGAAGCAACCGAGGCGTCTCCACGGCGAGTTCAGTTCACGCCTTCGGGCGTAGATCAGCCAGGAGACATGCTCGACCAGCTCATACGGGACGTCGAGCATGGAAGGATACGGAACCAACAGAGCCCCCGGGCTGTCGGCAGTGTCGAGTGGAATCAACACCGCCAACGACCGGGGGCTCTGCCACGTCACCACCCCAGCTGACCAGGCCTTATAACCCCTCAGAGACAGGATGAAAACGGCTCATTGTTCGATAAGAAAGTGCCCAACGTCCCCGGATTGAGCGGGGGAGGGCGTACGAACCCCGGTTCCCTCAGAGTTTGCCTTCCATGAGAACCGTGCGATGCCCCCCGAGCGCGCGGGAGAGACCTTCGAGGAACCCGGGGCTGAAGTCGGGCCAGTCCCAGAACTCGAAACCGAGATACCCGAAGGCGAAGTAGCCATCCGACCAGGTCCACGCAGCCAGGTCACCAGGGCACCGACAATGCGGGCAGGCGACTGCCGCGCTGCCTGTGTCGCTCCAGGCGCCGATGGCCTCACCGAAGGGTTCCCACGCACCCTCGATCTCCTCCAGCCGGTCGGTGTAGAAGTCCGCCCGGCCGGCGCAACGGGGGCACACCGCGAACCTGGGTTCACCCTGACCGCAGTTGAATACGGTGCGGCTGGTCTCGATCCTGAGTCCGTCGCTGGGCTCCCAGTCCTCCCGACCGACCGCCTTGGCCCAGGAGGGACCGGGCGGATACCCCGACGGCGCCCCGAGCACACAGTCGGTGAGCTCGGCCCGAACTATCCCCTCCCTGACCAGCCAGTCGAGTCCGCTGTCTGCCAGGGTGTGGGCGTCCGCATGCGTGGCGTCGAGGTCGACGACGGTCTGAAAGTAGTTCCCCATGAGGCAACAGTAGAAGCAGCCACCGACAGCACGTCACCGAGCCCATTCCACCTTCGGGAAGCCGCTGGTCAGCGCCGTGTATTGGGCGTCTGGCAAATCCTGACCATGACGTTCTTGGCAGTGGTCGAGGGGATGTGGACGGATGGCACGTCGATCGGCGAGTGCGGCAGCACCGTCCGCGACCTCCGGCTCCCCCGTGCCGGAGGTCCCCACCCCGGTCGACCGGGCATCTCCCGTTCCAGTGTTCGTGGAAGCGTGACGTGCGCGGTTCCCCCTCGGCACGTGATGGGACGACGACGGACGCCTCAGTCTGCAAGGGCCCGCCGCTCCTTCGTGCTGGAGGAGCGGCGGGCCCCGTCGGTCAGGACGCCGTGCAGTCGACGCGGACCGGGGCCGCGGCCGCGTGGCGGTTGTCCGCGCCGCTGCCACGGTTGTCGAGGACGACGGAGATCTTGTTGTCCGAGACGGGGAACCGGCCTGCCGACACCCACTGACCCAGGTGCGAGGCCTGGTTGATCTCGAAGCTCCCGACGCTGTTGGTCGAGCTCTGGGTGAAGGCCCGGTAGACCGTGTAGTGCGCCGGGCTGCCGCCCACGTACGACAGGTCGCGCACGTTCGGTATGAACACCTGCACAGCGCACGTGCCCTTCGTCACCGAGCCCGTCGTGAACTTCCACTGCGCCCAGATGCCGTCCGAGCGGGAGCTGCCCGACATCGGCATGCTGTAGAAGAGACCGTTGCAGCCGTAGGACTTCGTGCTTCCCCAGCTCTTCAGCCAGCCCGCGTTCCCGTCGGTGTACATGTCCCCGACCGCGAAGCCCGGTGTCTCGCAGCCGAGGCCGATGAGATGCGTGTACGTGGCCGACTGCGGCGCGGTCGTCGCCGGCGGCTGCGTCGTGGGGGCGGGGTTCTGGACGGGCGCCTTGGTCGCAGGCGGCGTCGTCGCCTGCGTCCCGCGGCCCTGGGCGGGCGCGGTCCCCCCGGTACCGCCGCCCGGGACGGGAGGGGCGGTCTGCCTGCCGGTGCCGGTGCCGGTGCTGGTGGACCGCGGGCCCGGCGCGGTGCCGTCGTTCCCGTGCGTGACGTCCGTGGCGGACTCGTGGATCCCGCCGATCGGGCCGAGGCCCTTGCCCCTGCCGCCGTCGGGCCCCGGCGCCTTCACCGGCGCCTCGCTCTTGCCCTTGCCCTTGTTCGCTCCCGGAGCGGCGAGCTGCTGCTCGCTGGGGACGATTCCGGGGCCAGGGCCCCCGGGGTGCATCGAGCTGCCCGGAGGGGCCCCGGCGGCCGAGGTACGGGGATTGTCATCGGAGCCCGAGACGAGAAAGGGCACACCGATCAGGACCAGGCCGCCGAGGACCGCCGCCGCGATCATCGGCTTGTTGGGGCGGCCGAGGGGAGGGGAGTCGGTGCCGGAGCCGGAGCCGGTGCCCGTGCCCGTGCCCGTTCCGGAACTGGAGCTCGTGGTCGCGGTGGCGGCCGTTGTTCGGGTTGCGGTTGCGGTTGCGGTTGCGGCGGTGGTTGCCGTCGTGGTCGCGGTAGCGGCGGTGGTCGTGGTGGCCGCGGGGGTGGAATCCGGTTCCGCTTCCGGTTCCGGTTCCGCTTCTGCTTCCGTCGCCGCTCCCGTTTCTGCTTCCGGCTCGCTCGCCGTGGGCGTCGGGGCTGCGGCGGCCGTCGGCGGTTCGGCTGCTGCCGGCGCGGATTGCGCTGTCGCCGTGGCCGTGGCCGTGGCCGTGGTGGACACCGCCGTGGCCGTGGCGGGGAACAGGCCCGCCGACGGTTCCTCGCTCAGGGTGGCGAGGGCCGCCGCACGTCGCACCGAAGAGTCGCCGGCGCTCTCCACTGCCGGGGTGGACTCTCTGCTTGCCATGGCTGGTCTGCCTTTCTCGACGGGGGAAGAGCCTTGTGGGGCACCCATTCAGAGCGCCTGCGGGAGGTGGAGGAACGGGCCGGTGCACCGGCCCGGCCAGGGCGTCGTGCCGCTCGTACCGGAGCTGCGGGCCGCCGTGTCCAGCCGTTCCAGGACTTCGGGGGACGGTGCGCGGAACCTGTCCGCGTCCGCCGGGAGTTCGGCGAGCAGCACACGTGCGGGCAGCTCGCCGTCCGCCTCGTGGCGGGCGACGACGGCGAACCCCGTCCCGGCTGCGAAAAGCGCCTGCGGGCCGTTGCCGTCACGCGACAGCACCGACGTACGACGGGCGGTCATGGGCCGTACGGCATAGCGGACATGGGAAATGGGCGGTACGGGTGCGTCCGGCGCCTCCAGATGGACCACGTCCAGCGGTGCGTCGCACACGAGCACCGCGCCCGGCACCACCTCGTCCGGTACGGACGGCTGCGCCACGGCGCGGACCAGCGTGCCCCGCAGTGCGGGCAGGCGCCGCAGCCCGGAGGCCAGGCAGGCCGCGTAGGGGCGCAGCTCCTCGGCCCCTTCGGCGAGGGCGCGGGCGCCGAACGGCTCCTCGGGCGCGGAGGAGAGAAACAGCCTCACTGCGATCAGGTCGGCCCGTACCGCGTCCTCGCCCGATCCGCGCAGCGCCGGCATCCTGACCAGCGCCTGCCCGACGGGGCCGCTGTGCTCCTCCCATACGGCGGCCGCCAGTTCCCGGAACGCCCGGCGGTCCGTCTCCCCGCTGAATCCCTGGGGAACACGGCCACGGGCGCCGAGCTGCGCCGGAGCCCGGGGTGCCGGTGCGGCGGGTGGTGCGGGGGATGCGCGGGGTGTGGGGAGCGCGGGCGGTGGTGTCGTCAGAGCCGGTTCGGGTTCCACGGGCTCCGCCGGGGCCGGGGCCATGGGTTCCGGTTTCCGTTCCGGTTCCTCGTCCGGTTCGTGTTCGGGAGCCGGTTCTGGTTCCGGTTCTGCTTCCGGGGTGACGGCGGTCGTGGATGCGGCCGCCAACGGCAGGCCCGTGCGGACCGCGAACCGGCGAAGGGCGGCGGCCTCATCCGGTGCCGCCTCGTCGGAGACGGCGAGTTCGGCGTGTGCGCGGGCTGCCGGTTCGAGGGTGGCGAGGAGTGCCGACAGATCCCGCAGGGTCCCCTCGCGGACCGATTCCTCGGCCAGGCACTCCGCCGAGACCTCCACCCTCAGGGCGCGAGGGTCGCCGACTCGGTCCCGTACGGGGGGCGGTGGAACGTGCGTGGCACCGATCCACAGTCCCGCACGTACGGCCACTGTCCACGCGCCGGAAGGCAGTTGAAGTGTCGCGGGTACAGGACCCGGTGTTCCCGCCGAAGCCGGGAGGCTCCAGGAGGCCGGGCGGGGGGTCGGGCGTGCACCGTCGTCGCCGGTCGGGGAGCAGAGGAGGGCGGCGAGCGGTGCCGGCCAGGTGAACTCCCCTTCGGCGGAGATCAGCCGTACGGTTTCGGGCGCCGGCCGCCCTGGCCCTCCCTCTTCCGCTTCCGCGCCCGTTTGCCCTTCCGCTTGCTCTGTCTCGGTGGTCAGCGGGAGGCCGAGGGTCACTTCCAATTCCATGCCGAGGAGGTCGCACACTTCCTCGGCCAGGGCGGTCGCGTCCCGTCCGTCCGCCGGGACGAGGCGCAGGGAGCGGCGGATCTCGGAGGGCAGCGAAGCGAGCAGCGTCGCCAGGTCCTCGGCCGCGACCGGCTCCGCGCGCGGAGCACCGAGCACAACCGCCGGCCGTTCGGGGTCGACGGCGACGGCGTACGCCGGTCCGTCGGGGCGTGGCGGGGGTGCGTCCGCCGGGCCGAGCGCAAGCCCGGCCGGGACGGCCCGTACGACACTCTTCCCGACCGGACCCAGCGGAACCCGGGTCAGCGCGCGCTGCCAGCGGGGTGCGGGCAGCCGGGTGCCGAGGGGCTCGGGGGCTTCCCCTGGTGTGAAGCGCCACCAGCCACCGCCGGGCGTGGCGGGTTCCGTGACGTGGAGCAGGCCGCCGGGAGCAAGGACGGCGGGGGCGTCCGGGGCCTCCAGGGTCACGTCCCAGGCGTCGGCGAGGCGCTGGGCCAGCGGGCCGTCCTCTCCGGCCGGGGCTGCCGCGCCGGAGAGCACGAGACGCAGGGAGAGCGGCTGGTCGTCACGCAACCGGGCCAGCAGGGCCCCGAGTTCCTCGCCGAGGTTGCCGGCGGCGGGCTGCGGTACGTCGACCACGACGACCGGGCGCCGGGGATCGGCGGGCAGCGCCTGCACGAGTGCGCGGACGGGCGTGTCGGGGGCCGCCGAGGAACGCAGGAGGTAGCGGTGGGGGAAGTCGTCCCGAACCGTGTGCGGTGCCGGGGACGCCGGTGCCGGTGTGGTGGTGGCCGCCGGAGCCGTACCGGCTGCTGCGGGGGTACCGCGGTGGCGGGTGAACCGCCGTAGCAGCCGCCTGGACCTGCCCCCGTCCGAGGCTCTCTCCGCCCGGTCGTCGTCGTTCTGTCGCATGTGCCCTTCCCTGTTCGGTCGCTCCGATTCGATCATGAGCGGTCCTTCGGGTGGGCACGACCTCCACCGGACTGGCCAGGGGGGTTCTGTTTGTTGGAGTTGCCGCGGTTGTTGGCGTTGTTGGAGTTGTCAGGCCTGTTGCGGGCGTTGGGGTTCGGGTTGAGGTTCGGGTTACTGGCGTTGTTGGGCCGCCTGGTGGGGTTGTTTGGCCTGTTGCTGTTGCTGTTGCTGTTGCTGTTGCTGTTGCTGTTGCTGTTGCTGTTGCCGGAGAGCCGGTTGAAGGCGGAGTCGGCGAGGCTGGAACTGTTACTGCCACCACTACCGCGGCCGTTGCCACCACCGCGGCTGCTGCCGCCACCCGTGTTGGGGGGTGTGGCACGGGGCGGGTTGTTCCTGGGGGTGCTCGCGCTCTGGTTCTGCTCCCTGGGGGGCCGGTTGCCCGAACCCTGGTTGCCGGTCGACGGGGCGGGGGGTCGGGACGCGGAGCTGACGGGGGCGTGCGGAGCATGCGCGGGAGGCCGGCGGGTGATCGTGCCCTGCGGCAACGGGGTGCCGCGCCAGCCCACGCCGTTCTCCCAGCGCACCTGGATGGGTTGCGCGGAGGTGTTGTCCGGGCCGTACCGCTGCTGCGTTCCGTCGGGGGCCGTGACCTCCAGGGTGAGTCCGAAGCCGGCCGCGTAGAGCTCCAGCAGGAACCGTGCGGAGGGGTCGATGGGGAAGGGCTCCGGCTGGGTGGTCGTGGCCGTGGTGGACGTGCCCCGGTAGTCGTCGAGGGTGTGGGACATCGGGTGGATGCGCCCGGTGAAGAGGCGGGTCGAGAGGTCCGCCACGGTGAGCCCGTTCGTCGCCGCGTTTGCGGCGAGCTTCCGGGCGTCGTCGGTGGTGAGGTGGTTGCGGTGGAGGACGGTGAGCATCTGCCCTACTTGGGGGGCGGTCGGTACGCGGTTCTGCGGTTTCGTCGGCTCGTGGGGCGATGAGTGCCCGGTGAACGCCTCGGTGAGTGCCGCGAAGAAGGAACCCGGGCGGGAAGTCAGGGTCTGGGAGGTGGTCGGCTGGACGCTCGAGGAGAGGTAGGTCTCCGCGATCTCGTGGAAGGTGCGCTGGATGACGCCGTGATCCGTGACATACAGGAGGTTCATGGCGTGCAGGGACATCATGCTGTCGTCCGTCCGGAGACCGAAGACCGGTCCGCCGGGGACGGGCGTGTGCGACACCCTGTTCAGGGGGGACATCGACGTGAAGGTCTCCAGGAGAGGCTTCGCCTCGTGGACGGGACTGCCCTGGGGAACCGTCTTCCACGGATCCTTGGCGAGGAAGTCGGCGTGGAGGAGCCTGCCGTCGTTCTGCAGCGTGCGGAGGAGACCGTACTTCGCGCTCTTGGTGTTGCCCTCCGTCTCGTCGAAGAGCTTTCCGTACGGGGTGGGGTTGATGTGGCTCTGGGGTATGCGGAGTTCGTGCCGGGGAACCTGTGTGACGTCGATTTTGCTCTTGGTTGCGACGGTCTGCCGGGACGAGAGCATGCCGAAGTAGAGACGGGACAGGTCGGTCTGTGTGGCGGCCCGCTGGAAATCCCTGAAGAAGGCCGTTCCGCGTACGGAGGGACGCAGGGTCTCCGCGGCGAGGGAGAGGCGTTCCCCGGCGGCAGCTCCGGTGTCCCCGGATTCCCTGGCCGTTTCGGCTTCGTCCCGTGTGATCTCCCAGGACGCGAGGCTCATCAGACTGTCGGCGAGACCGTTGAACTCCGGGCCGGTCTCGCTGAACCGAATCGGGGTGGGGCCACCTTCCGGGACCAGCAATGTCGCCAGTGCGTCGACGAAGAGATTCGGCTCGGGCGAATAGGGGATGAACATGGCTATGTCGCCCATTCTTTCCCGTACTCGCATATCGTGCTGGATCTCCGCGTCGAACGCGGGCACCGAGCCGACGACATCGGACGGAACATCGCCGAGCGGGCGAAGTGGGCGGGGCTGGCCTGGCCGCTGTTCGGCGGCGATCTTGTTGTGTTGTTCCCACCTGGCCGTCGTCTCGGTGGCGAGAACCGTGCGGCGGGGGTCTCCCTCGGCGGGAATCCGGTATCCGCCGGCGATGAGCAGGGGGCGCAGCGGCGTGGTGGCCTCCTGCTGTTCGAGGCCGTTCTGCTGCCCGAACGCGAGTCGCCTGTCGAAGTAGTCGAAGACGTGCCGGCCGCTGGGAGTCCGGTGCGGATAGCTGTCGAAATCCATGAAGGACACGTACGGGTGGGTGGAGGCTCGGAGAAGGCCGCCGATCACCCGTTGGTTGGCCTCGCTCGTCAGTGTGGCGTTACGGGCCTGCCCGTGGGGGAAGGGGGCGTTCTCCGCCCGCAGAAGGGGCGTGGCGACCACGGCGAGCGCGACGGGGGAGTTGATGGCCGCGGCGCGGGTGGCGATCGTGTTTCGGATGTCCTCGATCAGGGCGGCGTCGTCGCCGTCGAGCCTGCGGTCGTTCACTCCGACGACGATCGCGACCCGGTCCCGCATGTCCGGGGGGAGGTTCTCGACCACCCCGTCGACGAAATCCTGAAGATGAGTGGCGCTGCTGATCGTTGCGAAGTCGACGATCGCGTTCACGACATAGGAGATCTTGTCCCCTCGCCCGACGCTCTCGCTCACGCGGGTGCGGTACGCGTCGGGCGTCAGAGCCTGGTCGGCGTTGACGCCCGTCGTGAGAGCCGTGAAGCGGTCGTTGCGATAGACGGTGGTGGCGGGAGGAGCGGTCGGGGCGGGGGCATCGGAGGGAGCGGGCGGGGCGAGTGGAGCGGGCGGGGTGCGCGGGGCCTTGCTGCTCTCGCCTTCGAACCGCTCGTCCGGGCTGAGGCGGGTGCTCGCGTAGTCGGCGTCGTTCAGCTGTTGCGTGGTTTCCGCCTGATCCGTGGCCTCGGTCTGTTCCGTGCTCGCCTGTTCCGTGGATTCCGTCTGTTCCGTGGGGGGCGTGAGCAGATGGGCCACGTATTGGGCGTGGATGTTCCGGGCCCGTAGGACGGCGAGGGGCTCGTGAGGGGAGTCCTGGGCGAAGAGCCGGGCGAAGTCCTGCTGAGCGGTGTCGAATGCCGCATTCGACCTCGTCAGCGTCTCCTCCAAGGCGGTCCTTTTCGTGACGAGCTGCTTCAGTTCGCCGTTCTTCGCGATGCTCCGGTTGATGGACGCGAGTTCCTTCGTCGTCCTGGTGATGTCGTCCTGGGCCTGCTTCGCCCGGCCGGCGATGTCGATGACGCTGTCCGTCAGCGCGGTGCTGAGGCCGTGGCCGGGATCGCCGTGCCGGAGATACGCGTCGATATTGGCCAGGTCTTCATCGGCGAAGCCCTTGGGCCGTGACGTGTTCTCCCGGCCGTCCTCCCACGTGATTTTCTTCAGGTCCTCGTGGTCCGGAACCTGGTGCCATGCGGCGTGCTTCTGCGCGTCCTTGCGGACATCCAGCGGCAGGTCCTTCTGGTACTGGCCCGAGCGGGTCGGGGAATGGGTCACGATGAGGCGTTCGTAACCCGGCGGCAGGCCACCGCCGAGCGATTGCGGCTCGCTCTTCCCCGGGTCCGTGTGCCAGACGGTCATCCGGTCGCCGCCCATCTCGCTGTTGGGCTCTTCGAGGTAGCGGACCTCGAAGCCCATGAGCGCCATCGCCTCCAGGTTTCCGCTGCGGAAACCGAGGTGGCGGGTCTTGGCGTGGTGATGGAGGTAGTGGAAGAGCTGGAACTGACCCGTGCGCGTGTTGCCCTTCCATGCCGCCGCATTCGGGTCGTTCCAGAATTCCGTGAGGTCCGCGACCTGGGCCGTGAACCCCTCGGGCCGGGTGCCCGGATCGGTGCTCGCGGCCTGCCCCGGAAGCTCACCCTTGTTGAAATAGTCGGCTATCGCCTGGTATTTCGGTTTGGGTTTCGGCGTGACCTTGGGATTTCCGGAATCGTCGAGTTCTACCGGCTTCGGTACGGGCTCACCCGACGCGTCGCGTTCCACCGGCTCCGGATAGCCGGAGTCGCCCACGACGATGACGGCCTTCATGCCCCCGAGACCGGCGATGATCTGCGCGACACCGAAATAGCTGGTGTCGTGCTCGATGTGCACCTCGCCCTTCTTACCGCTGAACCGGGACCACAGGACCGCGACCTTGTCGCCGTCCCCCAGGCGGATGTCGTGCCCGGCGAGCCACTGTTCGATCGCGGGATTCGGCACCTTGCCCGGCGGAAGGTCCCATGCCTTGAGAATGTCCGTGCGGACGTCGGCGCTGAAGGACTTGCCGATGCGCTGTGTGGCATCGCCGACGCCGACAATGCGCCCCTTCTTCGCCTTGCTGCTCAGATTCTGGTTCGTGGCGAAGTCATCGAAGATCTTCTGAGCCTCGGCGGCGCTCACGACGACGGAACGGCCCCTGAGGCCCGAGGCGTCGTAGAACGCCTTGACCTTCTCGGCGGTCGCCTTGTCCTTGGCGAGCTGCCTCTGTTCCTCGTCCGTGAGCGGGACACCCTCGTTCTCGTCACCGTAGACGAGGACCACGTGAAGGTTCTCGTCGGCGATGAGGGCGGCGGCGATGCCGAACTGGTCGCCCGAGGCGTAATACGGCTGCTTGAGGTACGTGACCTTGGATTCGTCCACCGTGGTGTGGGTGGTCTCGGTGGTGCTGGTGGTCTCGGTGGTGCTGGTGGTCTCGGTGGTGGCTGTGCTTTCGGCGGTCTCGCTGTGTTCGCTGTTCTCGCTGTCTTTGGTGTGCTCGGTGCTGGCGGTGTCGTTCTCCGGAGCCTGGTTCGTGGTCCGGTCCACCCGCTGGTCGGGAGAGAGTCGGCTTTCGCCCCGGGGAGTGGGGACGGTGGTGGTCGTGTGGAGGGGGACGACCGCGTTGTCGCTGACCGTCTCGATCGTCGTCAGGTAGTCCTCGGGCAGCTCCCGCAGGTTCTCCTCGCGGGTCCTGACCATCAGGCCCTCGGTCCGTACCCCGCTCGCCCGGTCGTTGCGGCGGAAGAGGTGCGGGTCCCGGGAGTCTGCGTCCGAGTACTCGTCGGCCAGGCCCAGGTAGTGGAGGAGCTCGTGGGTGACGGTGGCGTCGTTGTCGCTGACGTCCCAGTGGAGTTGGTCGGCGCGGCCCGGTGACGGCGTACGGGAGAGGGTGACGGCCTCGCCGTGCGCGGGGGAGTGCACGAACTCGGCGGTGACGTGCAGCTGGTCGCCGGAACCGGGCAGCCGGTAACCGCGGTTGACATGGCTGTCGAGGACCTTCTGCATGCGGTCCCGGTGGGCGCGGAGATCGGCTTCGGTGAGCCCGTCGGCGAGCTTGAACGGAAGCGTGACGAAGAAGCGGCGCACGGTGCGGCCGTCGGCGAGCTGCTCGCGGCGCACGTGGTTGCGGATGAGGGTCATGGAGCCGTCGAGACGTCCGGGCTGCGGGTTGAGCTGGCGCAGCTTGGGGTCGAAGCGCTCGGTGTGCACCGCGGCGGTCTTCGTACCCCGGAAGGAGCGGAGTTCGTCGAGGCGTACGGGCGTCGCGACCAGCCGCCCCTTCTTGCGGAGAGGAGGCTGGGAGGGGTTCGTACCCTCGGCCGTGGTGTTCTCGGCAGTCGGGGACGCGGAGGTGATCAGGGGCGGCGGGGTCGTGGTCGTGGTCGTGTTGGTGTTGGCCGTCGCGCTCGCCGTCGTGTCCGTGCCCACCGTCGAGTTCGTCGCCTCGTTCGGCGCGATCACCGGCGGGACCACAAGATTGCCGTCCGGGCCGTACGTCGTCACCCGAGGCCCCGTCTCCTCCTGGATGATCAGGTGCACGGTGCGCTCGTGGTTGTCGGCGAGCTGCTGGGCGAGGGCGTCCGCGGCCGCGCGGGCCTCCGCGGGGTTCGGGCTCGTGTCCGGGTGCAGCCACAGCTGAGGGTCGACCGCCGTGACCTGGAGCGAGCTGCCGATCAGCGTGTCCCAGGCGACGCCGTGGGTGTCCGCGGACAGGTCCCAGACGCCCTCGCCCTGGTCCGCCTGGGTCAGGACGCCGAGTCCGAGCAGCGCCTGTTCGGGGACGCGGACGATCGCCGTACCGGTGACCTGGCGGGTCCCGCCCCGGGGATTGGTCACCGTGACGAGCGTGTCGACCTCGACCTCGCGGGTCTTCAGACCGACGGCCGCTTCCGGCAGCCCCATCGTCCCGATCTTGGTCCAGAGGCGTGCCGTCGTGCCCACGCCGCCCCCCTGCCCGCCGGGGATCGACTGGTAGTGCACGGTCGGCACCGTCACACCGAGGCTGAGATCGACCGGGGGCGTGAGGTTCTGCAGTTTGGCCTGGCCGGAGACGGTGAGCGGGGCGGAGAGGGTACGGGTGGTGGCCGAGGACGTGGCGGTGGTCGTGCCCGTCACACGGGCCTGGTCCATCGTCATGCCCTGGGTACGGTCGACCGGGCGCGGATTGCTCATCCGGAGCTGGATGTCGACCTGCTGCCGGCCGCCGGTGACCGTACCGCCGAGGGTGGCGGCCGCTCCGGTGGCGCCGATGCGGGAGCCCCCCTTCCGGAAGGCGTCTGTGAGGAGGGTCGCGAGGACCTCCGGAACCGGCCCGTCCGTCCGGGTGCCGCCGAGCAGCCCGGGCGCGACCTCGTCGACGGCCTGCTTCAGCTGGGTGGCGTTGGTGACGGCCGTGACGGCGGTGGTGTCCTGGAACCGCAGGGACGGCCGTCGTGTGAACAGCCGGTCGTGGATGTCCTGCGGCAGGGCGGAGGAGTGGACCTCCGCAGGGAGGTGGCCGTCGGTCCTCTGGTTGTTCGCGGGCGTCTGGTCACCACCGAGCCGCAGGGTGACCGTGGCGTGGACGGGCGCGCTGATCTCGTGCGTGACGGTCGTGCCGCGCACGAAGCCGGGGGACTGGAGGACGGCGGTGAAGCGGTAGGGCAGGTCGTATTCGTTGCCTCCCTTCGTACGCTGCCAGGCGCGGTCCTCGGCGACCGCCGACGAGGACACGGTCGTGGCCTGAGAGACCGCGAGTCCCGGGGTGAGCGAGGCCTTCACGGGCGCGCCCGGGGTCGGGACGCTCACGTTCCCGGCCAAAGCGGCGGACCACTTCGTGGTGCGGGCGGTGCTCACCGTGGCATCCAGGGGGCGGTGCTGGGAGTAGAACTCCAGCTCCGTGGCCGACGAGGCGGGACGGCCCAGCGTCGCGCCCAGCTCCGCGGCGGTCAGGTTCGGCCGGCCCTGGACGAGGAGGGTCAGCGTGGTGGTCCCGAGCACTCCCTTGTACGGGAAGCGGAGCGGCGGCAGCGAGGACCAGCCGGTGTCCGACTCCGTATCCGCGTCGGGATTCCTGCCACGGCCGACGAGTTCGGCGAGGGCGGCCGTCGTCGTGTACTCGGCGATCTTGCGCTGCAGCCCGGGAACGTGCCGGTGGTCGCTGGGGTCGAGTGCACCGGGGGCGTGCTGGTTCACCAGCTCGGTCAGGCGCGTGTTCAGGCGGAGGTACTCGTCCCGTGACGTGGCCGGCGGCTGGACGGGCGGAAGGGCGACGGCTGGGTCGGTGCTGGTGCTGGTGCTGGTGGTGGTGGTGGCCGTGGCCGTGGGGGTGTTCGCCCCCGACGGGGCGGGCGTCGGCGCGGTGGGGGTGAACGGGACCACCGCGAGTACGGCGTCCGTGCCCAGCGCTCCGTACCGTACGAAGCGGGCGGGCAGGGGCACGGTCGCCTCCGCGGCGGCGACCGGGGGAGGGCCGGCCAGACGCGACAGATCCCCGTTGCTGCGTCGCAGTTGCTCGGTGGTGGCGATGAACTCCATGCCCCCGGGGACGGTGATCGGCGGGAGCGTGGTCGTGGTGATGGAGGTGGAGCGGCCGAAACCGCTCGCGCCGCGGCGGACGGTCACGTGGTACTCCACGTTGGCCCGGATCCGGTGCTGTGTGCTGTTCTCGGCCGCGACTCGGGTGATCTGCACGGAGGACGTGTCCGTAGTCGTCCGGGCCGTAGCCCTGCCGTAGCCCCCCTTCGCCGAGAATCCGCCGGTCACAGGGGTGGGGCGCGGAGCCGCGTTGCCCTCGGGGGGCCGGTTCGCGCCGAACTTGGCGCCCAGCTCGCCGGTCATCTCCCAGGGCAGTTTCGCCGTGCTCTTCTGCCGGCTGCCGCCCTCGCCGACTGCGAGGTCCGTCTCGCCGAACTGCCTGGCGTCCCCCAGGCTGATGGGGTCGCTGATCACCATGTGCACTTCGACGACCGCTTCGATGTCGCTGAGCGCCCCGGGGCCGAACAGTCCGTCGACGACGTACACGCCCTTGCTCATCTGGTGCGCCCTGGCGAGCAGCGCGGACGGGCTGATCTGGTGGTTCAGGGTCCTGCTGTGGTCGGAGGAGACGGACGGGGGCGGGGTGCCGGGGGCGGCCGCCGGGGTCGTGACCCGGGCGGGGGTCGGGGTGAGGCCCAGCTGCTGGAGCGTGGCCGTCGCCAGCGACGCGAGCCGGCCGAGCGGCGAGGACGACGGCGCGGGCCGGAGGTCGCCCGTGTGCAGGGGCAGGCCCGCGCCCTGCCGGGACGCGGGGGCCGACGGGCGGGCCGTCGACAGCTGGTTCGGATCGTCGGAAGGCCGGCCGTCGGTGGCCAGGAACTCGGCCAGCGACCGCTGAAGGGCGTCACTGCCGAGGAGTACGTCGACCTGGGCGCCGTCCGGGAGTACGACAGGGGGCCCGCCGACGGGCGGCATGGTGTCGGGACGCCCGAGCCGGCTCTGCGGAACGGCGAGGTCGAGGTCCACCAGAGGGTCGGGTGGCGGGGGCGCCACCGGCTGCGAGATCGGCTGCGCCTGGCTCTGGGACTGCTGGGGCGGCGCCGACACGGTCGCCGGGGCCTGGGGCGGCGCCGACACGGTCGCCGGGGCCTGGGGCGGGGCCGACACGGTCGCCGGGGTCTGGGGCGAGGTCGCCGGAGCCTGAGGCGTGGGCTGGGATGACGGTACGACCCGGCCGTTCTCCAGGAACTCCATCCTCAGCCGAGCCGGGACACGGAAGACCTCCGTGTCGTGGTTGCCGGTCCGGATGGTCTGGGAGTGGCCCAGAGCCGTGGTCGGGCTGTCGGTCCAGACGACCTGCGGGCTCGTCTTCCCGCCGAGGGCGGCCGTGAAGGCGGGGATACCCACGGACAGGTCACCGCTGAGCCCGAGACTGCCGGTCAGGGTGCTCGTCCGCTGGTTGCTGCTGGTGTCCGAGAGGCCGCCGGCGTTGGAGACGAACACGTCCGAAAGCGTGGTGTGGTGGGTGATGTCCCGGTCGGCGGCGCGCTCCAGGCGCAGGACGAGTTCCACCTGCCGGACCCGTCCGTCGACGCTGACGCTGCTGAAGGACAGGCGCAGTCCGCCGTCCGTCAGTTCGTCGACGCTGGACAGCAGCGCCGGCTCGCTCGTGAGCAGCCGGAGGGTACGCAGGTTGTCCATGCGGGCACGGGCGTTCTCCGGGGTGGTGAACCCTTCCTTCGGGAGGAAGCCGTTGTCGCCGAGCCAGGTCTGCGCCTGGGCGAGCCCCGCCGTCAGGCCCGCGCCGCGCAGACGCAGCGGTGTGACGGAGAGGCCCGTGCCCCGCAGCTCTTTGAGGCTGTTCGGCAGGGTCTCGGGGTCCACGAGACCGGCGGGGGCCGGGGGTGCGGCGAGGGCCCTCAGGCGTCCGTCCACCGTGGCCATCTCGCGGAGTCCGTTCGTGGTGCCGTCCGCGGCGATGAACTCCACACGATGGACCACCTGGACCGGGAACAGGACGTGCTCCGCGGACGCCCGCATGTTGCGGTTGGTGCTGTGCGCCGCACCCGTACCCAGGGAGTTGTCCTTCTGCCAGCCCAGACCGCCCTTGAGCAGAATCTGTCCGCCGACGGTGAGGTCACGGCGGGCCTTGTTCTGCGGAGTGGCGTCCGCGTTGAGGCCGACGCCGCCGAAGAGCTCGACGGCCGCACCGGAGGTGATCTTGCGCAGGGTGTCCTGCTTCGTCTGGCGCTCCACATACCGCTCGAAGCTGTAACTGCCGGAGACCCAGACCTCCTGTCCCTGCTGGCCGGCACCGGCCGGGGGCCGTACATCCGCGACGATCCGGAACATGCCGACCGGGTTGCCCGCCGTGTCGACGAGGACCGGGGAGAAGGTGCCCGCTGTGGCGGAGGCGTCGACGGCGGCAGTGCCCCCACCCTCCCGGACGCGGTGGAGGGGCAGGGCGCCGAGCTGGTGCTCGATCCCGAAGAACCGCTCGACCTCGGTCGTCGACTCCGGGGAAAGAAGCGCGAGTGGGGGCCCGAATCGGTCCTTCACCTCACGGAGCAGACCACCGGGGTCGGAGAGCGAGTCGAGCGCCCACACCGGAGTCACGTCGAGATGGCTGTTCAGCGTGTTCCCGTCGCTCCAGAAGGGAATGATGTGCGCTGGGGCACGCTGGTCGATCACCAGGTGGTGGGGGAACCAGGCCGTGACGGTGCCCAGGTGCACTGGAGCGGACCAGTCATCGGTCTCCGACTGCCGCAGGGTCCAGGCATCCTGGTACCGGTACGGGTGTGTGGTCTCCGAACTCCGGTGCAGACTCGTGCTGTTGACGCTCACCGTCTGCGTACTGCTCGTTGTCACCTGATGGCGGGTGAGGCTCACCGTGCCGCCGACCGGATACCCGGTGACGACGGCCGAGGGGTTGGCCGGGACCGTACCCGAGACGGGCACGGAGACCCCGCGATAGCGGGTCGTGCCGGACTGCCGGCTCTGGGAGAACGTGGCCGTCTGCCGCTGCTCGTTGTTACGGGGCGGCAGCCCGCCCGGTACGTCGGACATCAGCGAGGCGCGGGGGTCGGAGAGACTCAGCCGTACGTGGAGCGTCCGCATGGTCCCGGCGTCGTCGACCGTCACCCGGTGGCCGTCGGGGCTCATCAGCATGTGTCGGTTGTCCACGAGCGACTGCGGGGTGAGGCTCGTCCGCAACTGCTCCCGTACGGCGTCCCGACGGCTCTCCGGGATGCCGAGGGTGGCCAGGACGTGGGCGTGCAGATCGGCGACGACGGTGTCGGAGAAGGGGGACAGCTGCACCCCGCCCAGCCCGGTGTGACGCGGCCCGCCGAAGTCACGAACGTGCCGGTGGGCCGGGGCCGGGGGCGGGGGTGGAGTCGGGGGCGGGGTCTGCGTGAGAGTGGTTGTGGTTGTGGTGTCCGTCGTCTGGGGCGCGTCGGCCTGTGACGGCGAGAACAGGGGGGAGTCGGGCGAGGGAGCGAGTGCGCCTTCGGTGACGGTCTCGGTCTCGGTCTCGGTCTCGGCGACGGTCTCGTTGACGACGGTTTCTGTGACGACGGTTTCTGTGACGACGGACTCGGTGACGAGCGGGGCCGAGGGGGACGAGGACTCCGTGAACGGAGAGTTCTCGGGTGCGTTCCGCTGTTCCTCGTAGGTCGACCTGTCCGTGGAGGCGTCCGTGGAGGCGTCCGTCGACGTGTCCGTGGACGTGTCCGTCGACATGGTCGAGACGGATGTCGTGGGGGGCTTCTCGGCGGTCCTCGTGTCGTCGTCGGCGTCCGTGGAACCGTCCGTGACCGTGGACGTGTCCGCGCTCGTATCCGACGTATCCGACGTATCCGACGTATCCGACAGGGCCGAGGGCGTGTTGCTCTCGGTGGAGAAACCCGTCGGCTGTACGGGGCCGGGCGCGTTGTTCCCGGTCTTGTTCGTGGTCTCGGACTCGGTCCGCTGGTTCTGCCCCTGCCCCTGCCCCTGCCCCTGTGCCTGGCCCTGGTTCGACGTGGAGGGCGTGTTCTGGGCGTTCGTACTGCTGGAGGAGGTACTCGACGACGTACCCGACGGCGACGCCGACGGCGACGGTGAAGTGGACGTAGTGGCGATCGGCGTCCCCGGAGCGTCCTGGTCCTCGCTTCCGTCCGTGGTCGACGTCGTGGTGGTCTCGTCGTCCTTCTCGGCGAAGAGTTCGTCCAGGCCGAGGTCGGGCATGTCGTCCGTGAGGCTGCCGGTCTCCGGCGTGCCGGTGGTCGACCCGCCGCCTCCGGTGCTTCCGCCGTCCCCGGTGTTGCCGAAGTCGGGGGTGCCCATGCCGAGCTGGCCGCGCAGGCCCAGGCCGAGCTTCTCGCCGCCTGCCTCCATGAGGTGGCCGACCCGGCCCTCGACGATGCCGGAGCCGAAGGTCAGACCAGAGGTCTTGAAGGTGTGCTCGTCCGAGAAGATCAGGTTGTACGTGCCCTCCGAGACGGCCGCGTGGGCGCCCTCGAACAGGCCTTTGACGCCGAACTCGCGCATCGACTTGAGGATGCTGGAGCCCATCGCGTCGGCGGTGCCCTTGGTCAGGACGTCCATGGCCTTGTCGTCGAGCTGGCCGGCGAGGGGCTTCAGGGCGTCCCCGAGCGCGTCGGGCAGGCCCTTGCGGCCGGTCTCCGAGAGCAGGGTCGACGCCCAGTCCCGGCCCGCGTCGCGGGCCTCGGTGCCGCCGAACCGGCGCTCGAAGGCGTCGCCGACGTCCTTGACGAAGTCGCGGGCGGCCTTCTCCGGGTGGGGGCCCGCGGTGCCGGGGAGGTGCTTCTTGAAGATGTCGCTCATGTCCTGGCCGAAGGACTTCGGCGGGGGCGGCGGGGCGTCGCCGTTCTTCGGCTTCGGGCCGTCGCCGCCACTGCCCTTCGACGGCGGAGTCTCACCGTCGCCGGGCTTGTTCTTGGGCGGCGGGGTGGGGCCGATGTCGTCGCCGGGCTTGTTCTTGGGCGGCGGGGTGGGGCCGATGTCGTCGCCGGGCTTGTTCTTGGGTGGTGGTGTGGGGCCGACGTCATCGCCCAGCTTGTTCTTGGGTGGTGGTGTGGGGACGACATCGTCGCCCAGCTTGTTCTTCGGCGGGGGCAGCGCGTCGTCGAGGCCCTTGCCGAGCAGCTTGCCCGCGTCCTTGCCGAACAGGTTCGAGAGGAACTTGTTGAAGACCTTGCCCAGTGCCTGGAAAGGGCCGGCCAGGAGGCCCTGGATCGCTCCGGAAAGCGCCGCCGCCTTCGTGAGGTCGTGGTCCCACTCGTCGCGGGTGCCCTGGTTGAGCTGGACCCACTGGGAGAGGCTGTCCATGACGACGCCCATGCCGACGTTGATGATCTCGTGCATGAGCAGGGCGACCAGCAGACGGCCCAGCCGGGTGCGGATGATCAGCCTGACGATGGCCTGCTTCTGGAGGTACGCGGCGATCGAGGCGCCGAAGAAGAAGGAGAGCGCCGCCGCCACGGCCGCCTCGACGAGGAGCTCCACCAGCTGCGCGATGATCATGTACTTCGTGTACTGGAGCTGGGTGGCGCTCTTGCGCGTGAAGTTCGCGATCAACTCGGCCTGGTCGGTGACCGAGTTGAAGTAGTCGAGACCCTCCTGCCCGCCGAGGAAGGCCTTCATCGCCTCCTGGTACATCTCGGCGGCGGTTCCGTCGAAGTTCTTCCTCGTGTAGCCGAGGGCCTCCGCGACCTGCTTCTGGATGTCCCCCTTGAGTTTTCCGTGCAGCCCCTTGTGCGCCTCGGCGAGAGCGAACATCTTGTCCTCGTCGCCGTCCGGCGGGATCTCGCCGGTCAGGGCAGCGAACAGCCAGGCGCACTCGGGGGGAAACTCCAGGGACATGGCTGGTCAGCGCTTCTTCGTCTGGTTGTTGACGTTGTCGATGATGTCCTGCTGCGTCTTCTTGAACTTGCCGGAGGTGTCGCCGAGGCTCTGTCCACTGGCCTCGAGTGCCTTGACCAGTGCCTCGCTCCCGTCCACGACGTAGCCGAGGCCCTGGTAGTACTTCTTGGCGAAGGCCTCACCGAACTCCCCCGTACCCCAGCAGCCGCGATAGCTCGTGATCTTGTCCACGTACTCGTCGCGGGCGACCTTGAGCTCGTGGCCCACGTTCTTCACGGCCTCGCCGCCGCGGTCGAGGCCCTCGCTGTCGACGTCGAGTTCGGTCATCGCGCGACCCCGTCCGTGTCCACGGCACCGTTGCCGTTCGTCTCCTCGTCCTCGTCCACCAGCTCGTCGAGGAGGGCGCCGCCGGAGGCGGCGGTCGAGCGGGAGGACGGCACCACGAGCTCCGGGTCCTGGCGCAGCGGGGCGAACAGCTCGTCCCACTCGACGGGTGCGAAGCCGCCCTCGGCGTCCGGGTTGAGACCCGGGACCGGCCCGAACGGCCGGTACACGTCCAGGAGCCGCGAGGCGGCCTGGGAGCGGGCGGCGGCGATCGTGCCCATCACGATGCTCGCCAGCTCGGCGGGGGCCATGGTGCGGTAGCGGTTGGTGGGGAAGCGCAGCTGGGTCAGCTCACCCTGCGCCCCCACGGTCGCCTCGACCGTGCGGTCCTTGGCCGTGACCGTCACGGAGATCCGCGCGGCCTCGGCGGCGGCCTCGTCGAGCCGGGTCCGGGTCTCCTCGAACTCCGCCAGCGCTTCCGCGAGTCGTTCTTCCAGGGGATTGCTCATCGCCCGGCACCTCTTCCTCTTCGTGGTCCCATTCGTCGTCCGTTCCCGCGTCCGTTCCCGGGTCCGCCCGTCGCCCGCCGCCGTTCTCGGGGGAGTACGGCGGTCACCGGCCGATCACGCCGGCGACGCCGCCCTCGTCCGTGCCCCAGACGTCCTCGTCCTCGCTGATCCAGGTGGAACGCTCACGTTCGTCGCTCTGCGTGCCCTGGCCGCCGCCCATGCCGCCGCCGCCCATGGGCGGCACCATCGGCATGCCGCTGGAGGAGGTCGCGGGGCGGCGCATCGCGGCGGCCTCCTCGGCGGCCAGCTGGGCTGCGCGGGCGCGGCCGGCCGTGGTCTCGCCGGTGGTGGTGGCCCGCAGGCGTTCGGCCGTCGCGGTGCCGCCGCCGGGAGTGCCGGGCGCCCCGAAGCCGTGCCCGAGGGGGTTGTTGGAGAGCAGGGGGATCCGGGAGCCTCCGGAACCGCCGGAGCCTCCGTACCCCCCGTATCCGCCATTGGTCAGGTTGCTGGTCTTCTTCTTCTCGTCCGGGTAGTCGTAGTAGTCGTCCCCGAAACGCCCGGTGTTGCTGTTGCGGTTGGAGGAGGAGGGGCCACCGGTCACGGAGAGGGTGCGACCGTCGGCGTCCGTGGTGACCGTCCGCCCGTCCGGGAAGGTGATCTTGTGGCCGCCGTCCTTGAGCTTGTGGTCGACGGTGCCGTCCGGGTAGCGGGTGGTGGTGGAGCCGTCCGCGTTGTGCGTGGTCTCCGCGCCCGCGTTGCCGCCGAGCGGGTTGAGGTGCTCGGTCTTCTTCTGCCCGTCGGCCTCGGTGGTGGTGTACGTGCCGTCCGGGGCGAGCCGGGTGGAGGAGCCGTCCTTGTACGTGGTGACGACGGTGCCGTCCTTGTCGACCTTGGCCACCGACCCGTCGGCGTACTCGATCGTCGAGGTGTTCTTCCCCAGCTGGGACACGGTCTTGGTGCCGTCGGGGTCGATCGTGGTGACCGTTCCCTGGGGGCTCACGGTGGTCCTGGTGCCGTTGGGGTGGACCGTCGTCGTCGAGCCGTCCTTGTTGAAGGTGGTGGTCGAACGGTCGGGGTTGTGGACGGTGGAGCCGGGCTCCGGGTGGGTGACCTTCTTGTTGCCCTCGGCGTCGGTGGTGGTGAGGGTGCCGTCGGTGGCACGGCTCTGCACCGTGCCGTCCTTGTACTGCGTGATGCTGCTGCCGTCCGGGCGGATCGTCGTCCTCGTACCGTCCGGATAGGTGATCGTCTCGCTGCCGTCCTTGTGCAGCACGGTGGTGGAGCCGTCGGGGTTGACCGTGGTGGTCGTGCCGTCGCGGGCGACGGTGGTGGTGGTCCCGTCCTTGTGGGTGGTGGTGCGGGAGCCGTCCTGGTTGTACGAGGTGGTGGAGCCGTCCGGGCCCTTGGTGGTCCTGAGCGGGACGGGCTTGTGCGGGGTGCCGCCGAGGCCGGGCGGGTTCAGGCCGAGCAGCGGCGGGGTGACGCCGGGCGGGGTGGTCTCCTTGCGCCCGTCGGGGTAGGTCGTGGTGTACGAGCCGTCGGGGTTGCGGACGATGGTGGTGCCGTCCGGGGTGCGGACGACGTTGCCGCCGTTGGTTCCGTTGCCGCCGTTGGTCCCGTTGGGGTTGAGCAGGGGCGGGGGCGTGCCGGTGTTGAGGCCGGGCGGCTTCTTCCCGCCGAGCCCGCCGTTACCGCCGCCCAGATTGCCGCCGACGGAGTTGGGGTCGAGCGTCGGCGGCGGCTTGTCGCCGTTCCCGCCGAGCTTGTTCTCCAGCTCGTCCTTCTTCTTGTTGGCCTCGTCCTCCAGGTCCTTCTTTTCCTTGTCGAGGTCCTCTTTCTGCTTCTTCGTCGACTCCTCGACGAATTTGGCCTTCAGATCGGTGAAGCCCGTGCTGAAGCTGAGGTTCCCGGTCGCGTTCGCCAGGTTGTTGAAGACCTCGTTGAGCAACTGCGTCTGGGTGTTGGCCGCCGTGTCGATCGTTGCCACGATGGTCTCGACCCAGTGCTTGTACGCCTCCTGGGCGACCTTTTCCCAGGCCGGCTTCTGGGTGAGGTCGCCGTACAGCGGGTGATAGATCGTGAAGCCCCCGCCAATGTAGAGCTTCTTGCTCCCGGTGATCATGAAGACTCTGTCGAGATTGTTTTGGTTGAGATAAAGGGCGACCTTGTTCACCTCTGCGTTGAGGTGATAGGTGGGGAGATACGTGTTATACGTCAGCTTCTCCCCCGGCGTCGCCGCGTCAATGGTCACCTTGGCCTCGAGCCAGGTGTTCCAGGCCTTCATGAGGGCGTCGGCGGCGTCGTGGATCGCCTTCGCGCACCGGGCGATCTCCTGGCCGATGGAGGACGTCGGGTTGTAGGTCTCGCCGAAGGACAGGGAGACGGGCGTGCCGGTCGGGGTCAGGTCCTTCTTGAGGTCCTTGTACCCGTAGGCCAGGCCGTCGAGCAGCATGCGGAACACGTCGGCGGCCGAGCCCTGCCAGGCGGCGTCCTCGCCCCCGAGGTCCTTGACCCACTTCTCGAGTTCCGCGCCGTAGTCCGTGAAGAACTTCTGGACCTCGTCGAAGGCCTTCCCCGTGGTGACCAGGCTCTTCAGATCGACCACGTCCGTCGACGCGATCTGCGGCACGGTCGCGAACTGGTGGGTGAAACCCTCCGTCGTGTGATTCGTCGTGAGGGCGGAGAGGGCGTCACGGTAGCCGCCGTCGTAAGCGCCGGCCTTTCCGTTGTCGCTGAAGTCGTTCCCGCCCTCGTTCCAGGGGACGGTGAGGGTGATCTCGAAATATCCGGTCACCTCGGTGACTTCTTTATTGAAGTCGTAGAACCGGATGATTCTCTCCAGCGGCCCCGGCGTGACGTTGTCCGCTGCTTCGGTACCGCCCTTCTTCTTGATGGAGGCCCGAAGCCATCCGGCGCCCTCGCCCGCCTGGTCTCCCGTGGCGCCGATCTTCCCCACTTCCTCGCGCGTCGGGCCGATGAATCCGGTCAGCTGAGCGGCGAGGTACTCGGCCCACTTCTTCTTCTCGTCTTCGGACGCGGGAGCCATACGGGAGTCGATTCCTTCGGGAGGCCAGGTGGCGGACGGCGGGCGGCGGAGAGCGGAGGGCCGGGGAGAACGGACGGCGGAGGGACGGCCCGGCCTGCTACTTCTGGGGCTTGGGGGCGATCAGATCCGAGATGTCCCTCCAGTCGTCCAGGATCTTCTGCCCCTCGATGCTGTCGAGGTTGTCCTCCTCGGTCTGCGCCATGTCCGCGATGGTGAAGCCGAGTTCCTGCTTGATCTCCTTGAACAGCTTCAGCTGGTTCGTGAGGATCTCGCCGAGCTTCTCGGAGTTCGCATGCATATACGTGACGAAGAGGTTTCCCATGGCCGGGGACTCGGGCTTGGTGTCGTCCAGGGTCAGCTTGCCCAGCTTCGGCCCGTGCGAGGTGATGTTCTCGCCGGGGTTCTTGAGCTTCCGGGCGAGCAGGGGCATCGTCGGATTAGGGCTGGTCGGCGAGGTGCTCGCGATCTCCTCCAGCTTCTTGAGGAACATCGGGATGCCCTGCCCTTCGACCGTGAGGAACCTGGTCAGGCTCTCCTTGTCGAGGTGGGACAGATCCGTACCTTCGGCCATGCTCTCTCTCCCTCGGTCGGTGCGAAGCGGTCACCGCGGTGGTGCCGACGGTCACGGCGCCGCGGGCACTGGGCCGGCGGCGCCGCTGAGGCCTGTCTGGGGGTGGGACCGGTCAGGGGACGCGGACGTTCGCCCACTGGTCGGCGCTGCGGTTCTCGTGCTTCTTGTAGATCTCGCTGATCTGGTTCAGGAGGGCGCTGTGGCGGTCCAGGATGCGGCCGAGCTCCTGCGAGGCCGCGTTCCACGCGTCCTGCTTCCCGCCGTACGTGGCGGCGTCCGAGCCCTGCCAGGCGACGCGGAGCCCGGCGAGCTCCTCGTTGAGCGCCTGGACGGTGTTCTGGATCGCCTTCGTCTGCATCCGCATGTCCTCGGCGGCGCGGTCGACGTGCTGGTATTCGACGTGGATGACACCGTCGGACTTGTCGGCGTAGAAGTTGGACATCAAAGGCTCCTCGACGGGGTGGAGGGGAGAGGGGACGGCGGTGACAGGCTCAGGGGTTGAGCTTGTTCTCGGTGCCCACGGAGATCGAGGAGCGCCGGGCGGCCTCGATGAAGTCGTTGATCTCGCCCTGCGTACGCGACTGTGCCTGACCGGTCTCGGTCAGCGTCTGCATCATCTCGCTCATGCTGCGGGTGATGACGTCGACCTGACCACTCCACTCGTTCAGCAGGCTCTGGAAGGCGGTGCCGTCGCTGCCGCCGTAGGCCCTGATCAGGCCTCCCATGACGGACTTGACGTCCTCCTGGGCCCGCTGCACGCCGTCCTTGGCCTGGAAGAGGGCGTTGTAGCCGCGCTGGTTCTCGCTCTGGCTCGAAGTCTGGGTACTGCCGGGGGGCGGCGGAGTCGCCATGATGGAGTCCTTGTCTGGGGCGCGGACAGTGAAGAACCTGAGGTGGCTTAAGTCGGCTGACGAGACTGGTGAGTCGAACACTCGTCTAGGTAATCCCTGATGCTAGGGAGAGTTTTGTGACGTGTGCAACGACTTCCGGTGTCTTCTGAGCTTCTTCTGATGTTCGTGACCGGATTCGACCGGGCTGTCTCCCGGGAAGATGCAGGACAACCGATGACGGTTCACTGGCAGTTCGCATCAGATGCCGGTGAACCACCCGCGAGCGCCGCCGCCACGTCCAGCCGCGGCCCGGTGGGCAGCATGTCCAGGAGCCGGGACGGTACGGCCTGGGCGTGGCCGCCCTTCAGACCGAGCCGGTCCACCGAAGTTGCGTCCGTCAGCCGGTATTTCACGCCGACGTCCGTGACCAGGTAGGTCGTGGTGCCGCGTACCCCGCCGCCGGCGCCGAGCGCCTGGACGAGCGCGCCGCCGCCGGGGCGTACCGCGATGCCGTTCACGGGCAGGCAGGCCGACGCGATCCCGGGACCCGTGGCCGGTTCCGGGACGGTTCCGCTCTCGCCCACCAGGGCGAGCCGGACCAGGGGCACGAGACCCTCGGGCTGGATCTGGGCGCACAGCGCCGATCCGGCGGCGGACCGCGCGGTGGGCGGCGTGTCCGGCCAGTCCGCCGGAACGGCCGGAGACTGTCCGGCTGAGGACTGCCCGGTAGCGGGCTTGCCCGTAAGAGACTGTCCGGTCGCAGAGCCCTTCGCCGGGGCCTGGCGGCGGGTCAGTTCGTCGGCGGTCAGGGTGAGCGCGGTCGGGGCGCCGCCCCGGTACGCCTGGCGGCCGGTGCGGTCGTCGCCGAGGACGAGCGCCGCCGCCAGCGGGGTGAGCGGCAGCAGCCCGGCCTTCTCCAGCAGGAAGTACTGCCGGTCCGTGCCGGGCGACGACATGGCGAAGACCTGGCCCACCCGTGCCGGCGCACCGCCGATCCGCCCCGACTCCGTACCCCTGCCGTCGACCTCCGGGGCCACCAGATCGGCGCCGGCAGGCAGGCTGTCCAGGAGTGCGGCGGTCACGGGGACGGTCTTGGTGCCCGACCAGCCGAGGGCCTGGAGCGCACCGTGGCCGCCGATCCGCATCCGGTGGTCGCCCCACAGCAGATACGTGCTGCCGTCGGGGCCCGTGACGAGTATGCCCTCCGCCTTCCCGGGGAACGTGCCCCCGGCTGCGAAACCGATCCGCAGCGAGGTACGGGCCGTCCGGCCGCTGCCGTCCGGGCCGGTGGCCAGCGGCGGGTCGGCGCACACCTGCCAGGCCCCCTGCTCCAGGTCGGCGGGGCCGGGCAGGGTGTCCGGGGCGCCGGGGATACCGATGGGGGTGCCATGGGGCTCGCCGCGCAGGGACTTCGTGGACACGATGACGGGTGTCGGAGCGGTGCGGGAGATCAGCCGGGCCGAGGCGTAGTTGAGGACCGGACGCAGCCGGCCGTCGAGGTACAGGTAGCGGGTGCCCGTCTCCTTCTGCACGATCAGCGCGTTCGTCGTCCGCCACGACTTCGTGCCGGCCGGGGAGATCATCCCGAACAGCAGGAAGCCCACGACGAGGACCACGCCGAGACCGATGCCCCAGGCGAGGCCTCGGTTGGTGCGTCCGACGGGGCTCTCCGACGCGTCCGGATCCTGCCGCAGCATCCCGCTGACGAGCCGCCCCATGACGAACATATGGGCTTGGACCTGGTCTTTCCTGGACTGCATGGTGGTCCCCCTCCCGTCAGCCGGACACGGCGCGCAGGTCGCCGTAGACGCCGAGCACCCAGAGCACGAGCGGGATCAGTGCCACCGCCGCGCAGGTGTGCAGGATGTCCCCGGCCCGGCCCCAGTGCGGCACGACCCGGCGGCCCGGCACCGTCCAGGACGCGACGGCTGTGGTACCGGCCAGCGTGAGCAGTACGGCGAGCAGCACCGGCCGGTCCCCGGGAGCGAGTTCGGCTCCCATGGTGAGCGCCGCGAGCAGCAACCCGTACAGGCCGGGGAGGAAGACCGCCGGGCGCTGCCAGACGTTGCCGATGTTGCGGGAGTGCAGCAGCAGGAGCAGGCAGAGCGTTCCCGCCGTGACCAGCGCGGGGGTGCCCGGGGCGTCCAGGAGCAGCGCGGTGAGCACGGCGGCGCAGACCACGCCGACGGCCGCGTACAGCGCGGTCATCCACTGCTCGGCGTGCGCGGTACGGCTCACGACGTGCGCGTGCGGATGCGGGTCGATGCCCTCCTGCAGCTCCTCGGCGTTGGAGGGCAGTGCGGGCAGCCGCAGACCGGAGAGCCGGAAGGAGATGCCGGGGACGAGGCCCCCGACGGCGACCGCGAGCACGGCGACGACGGCCGCCGCGGGCCCGGGGGTGAGGTCGAGGGTCAGCATCAGGGTGCCGCCGACCGCCCCTGCCAGGGCGATCACCGCGACCGAGAGCAGCAGCGGGACGAAGGCGGCGACCGCGGCGACCGACAGCACGGCGCCGCCCGCGGCGGCGGCGGATGCGGCCAGGACGCGGGCGCCGGTCAACTGCCCGCCGCCGTCGGCCTCACCGGCAGGCAGGAGCGCTCCGGCCAGGGCCAGGAACGGCGCCACGAACACGCCGAGTGCGGCGCCGGCGGCCGAGTCGCCGACCGCCCGGGAGGCGGCGGCGGCACCGAAGAGCACGAGCAGGCCGACAACGCCCGCGACGGCGGCCCTCACCGGGGCGTCACCGCCGGGCAGGGCGCAGACCACCCAGGCGGCGGCGAGCAGCAGGACGGCCGTGGCGCGCAGGGTCCAGCGGCCGGTGCGGGCGGTCCAGCCGCCGGGGCGTTCCCGCATGCTGTCCGCGACGCCGTCGACGAGGTCGTCGAAGTGCAGAGCGGGCAAGGCCTCGACGCGAGGCCGCAGATGAAGCGTTTCTCCATCGCGGAGGGACAGCGAATCGGGCGTTCCCTCCTCGTCCAGGGGCTCTTCCCCGAGTCGCTGGAGGACCCAACCACCGTGCTCGATGCCCTGCTCGGCCAGCTCCTCGCCCGCGTGGTCGAGGAGGGTCGGCAGGAGATCGGCCAGTGGTACGTCCACTGGGACCGCGAGGTCGAGCAGACGCCGGGGGGTCCTGACTGCGAGCCGGCACAGACCGGGGCTCGATATGCCGGATGTTTCTGTCATGACGGGTGGCCGCACCTCTCCGAGGGGCCGGGGTACCGAAGCTGAGTAGCGCACATTACCTTGGTCAACACGTCAGGTCGCAGGCCCCCCAGGCCTGTTGCCGCCTGCGCCGGGACCCCGGCGGACGGACGGTCCCCGCCCTGCGCGGGCACCGGGAACGGAACCGTACGTCTACGGGAACGGAACCGTACGCGGGAACGGACCGGAACACCTCCGGAGTCGGAGTCGGAACCGTAAGCGGAACCGAAAGCCCCCGGACGCGATCAGCCCGAGGAGACATCCAGCGTGAGCACCGTCCTCTTCCGCAGGCCCGCCCGGCGGCGCGGTCCCGACATGCCCGAGGGCGAACTCGCGCTCCAGGAACCGCCGACGCTGCCGGAAGCGGAACCGAACACCTCTGCGATGTGGACCTATCTTCCGATGGGTCTCACCTCGCTCGCGATGCTCATGATGTTCCTGCGCCCCGGCCAGGCCACCGCCTTCAGCTACATCGCCATCGGGCTCATGCTGTTCTCGTCCGTGGCGATGATCCTCGCCCAGCTGATCCGCACCGCGGGCGAACGCAAGCGCAAGCTCAAGGGCGAGCGGCGCGACTATCTGCGCTACCTGACACAGATGCGCCGCCGGATCAGGGTCACCGTCGGGGCCCAGCAGAAGGCCCTGTCCTGGCGCCACCCCGAACCGGACGCCCTGTGGGCGCTGGTCGGGACCAGCCGCCAGTGGGAACGACGGCCCTCCGACGACGACTTCGCCGAGGTACGGGTGGCCGTCGGCGACCAGAAGCTCGCCGTACGACTCGCGCCCCTGTCGACCAATCCGGTCGAGGACCTCGAACCACTGGCCGCGCACGCCCTGCGGAGCTTCATCCGCGCGTACGGCACCGTTCCCGACCAGCCGATCGCGCTGTACCTACGGGCCTGGTCGCGCGTGGTGATCCGCGAGGAGGGGCCGGAACAGGGTCAGGGTCAGGGGCAAGGGCGGGGCCAGGGGGCGGAGCGGCCGGACGGCGCGGACGGCGCGCGGTCCCGCGCCCTGCTGCGCTCCCTCGTCGCCCAGCTCGTCACCTTCCACGCCCCCGAGGAACTCAACATCGCGCTCTGCGTGAGCGACGAACGACGAGCCGACTGGGAATGGCTGAAATGGCTCCCCCACGCCCAGCACGGCTACCAGCGCGACGGCGCCGGCCAGGTCCGGCTCGCCGCCGCCGACTTCCAGTCCCTCGAAGAACTCCTCGGCGTCGACTTCACCCAGCGGCCGCCCTTCGACCCGGAGACCCCGCCGGGCCGCGACGAGCCCTTCACCCTCGTCGTCGTGGACGGCGGCACCGTGCCCGCCGGCCACCGCGTCACCGGTGCCGGCTACCGCAACACCGTGCTCGTCGACCTCGGCGGGGCGCTCGCCTGGAAGGCCGCCCGCGGCACCCTCCGGCTCCGTCTCGACCCGGCGGGCCTGCACCTCGTCCGTACCGACCGCGAACGCCGCGAACAGGCCACCTTCCTCGGGCGCCCGGACACGCTCGGACCGGCCGCCGCCCGCGCGCTGGCCGCCCGCCTCTCCCCGTACCGGCTCGGTGGCGGTGTGACCGCGTCCGAGCCCTTCGTCACGGACACCGAGCTGACCAGCCTCCTCGGCATCCCGGACCTGCGGCGGCACGAACCCGCCCGTCTCTGGAAGCACCCCGTCGAGGGGCGCGGCCGACTCCGCGTGCCCATCGCCGTCGGCGAGGACGGCACCCCCGTCGAGCTCGACATCAAGGAGTCCGCACAGGGCGGCATGGGACCGCACGGCATGCTCATCGGCGCCACCGGCTCAGGCAAGAGCGAACTCCTGCGCACCCTCGTGCTCGGCCTTGCGCTCACCCACTCCTCCGAGACGCTGAACCTCGTCCTCGTCGACTTCAAGGGCGGTGCGACCTTCCTCGGCATGGACGAGCTGCCGCACACCTCCGCCGTCATCACCAACCTCGCCGACGAGGTCGCGCTCGTCGGCCGCATGCAGGACGCCCTGCACGGCGAACTCATCCGCCGCCAGGAACTGCTGCGCAAGGCCGGGAACTACGCCTCGGTCCTGGAGTACGAGCGCGCCCGCGCCGCCGGCGCGCCACTCGCACCGCTGCCCAGCCTGTTCGTCGTCGTCGACGAGTTCAGCGAACTGCTTGCCGCGCACCGCGACTTCATGGAACTGTTCGTCATGATCGGCCGGCTCGGCCGATCGCTCGGCGTCCATCTCCTCCTCGCCTCCCAGCGGCTCGAGGAGGGCCGGATGAACGCTCTGGAGGGCCACCTCTCGTACCGCATCGGCCTGCGCACCTTCTCGGCCATCGAGAGCCGGGGCGTCCTCGGTGTCCCCGACGCCTACCACCTGCCCTCGCAGCCCGGCAGCGGCTATCTGAAGAGCGGCGTGGAGGCGCTGACCCGGTTCCGCGCCGCCTATGTGTCCGGGACGTACAAGGCGCCCCGCCGCGGCGCTCGGCGGGAGCAGATCGCCCGTCAGGTGGTCCCCTGGGGCACCGAGTGGGTCGTGCCCCACACGCTGCCGGCGGCTCCTGATCCGGAGCTGGAGGCGCAGGCCAACGGCGAAGCCGAGCCCGGCTCCGTCCCGGGCTCGGGCTCCGCGTTGGAAGAGAGCCTGCTCGGCCTGGCCCTCGACCGGCTGCGCGACAGCGGACCCCCCGCCCACCAGGTGTGGCTCCCGCCGCTCGACACCGCGCCCAGCCTCGACACCCTGCTACCGCCGCTGACCCCGGACCCCGACCTCGGGCTCACCACGGCCGGCTCCGCCGACCGCGGGCGGCTCCGCGTCCCCGTCGGCCTGGTGGACCGCCCCTTCGAGCAGGTACGGGACCTGCTCAGCGTCGACCTCTCCGCCGCCGGCGGTCACGTCGCCGTCGCGGGCGGCCCGCAGAGCGGCAAGAGCACCCTGCTCCGCACCCTGATCTGCTCCCTCGCCCTCACCCACTCGCCCCGTGAAGTGCAGTTCTACTGCCTGGACTTCGGCGGCGGCGCCCTCGGCGCACTCGCCGGACTGCCGCACGTCGGCGGCGTCGCGGGACGGCTCGACCGGGAGCGGATCGCCCGGACCTTCGCCGAAGTCACCTCGCTGCTCAACCGCCGCGAACTGTTCTTCCAGGAACAGGGCATCGACTCGATGGTCACCTACCGCAGGCGGCGGGCGGCGGGAGATTTCGCCGACCAGCCCTTCGGGGACGTCTTCCTCGTGGTGGACGGCTGGTCCACCATCCGCAGCGACTTCTTCGACGACATGGGCGTCTTCTCCGAGATCGCCTCCCGGGGCCTCAACTACGGCGTCCACCTCGTCATCGCCACCTCCCGCTGGGTCGAGGTCTCCGCCGCCCTCCGCGACCAGATCGGCACCCGTCTCGAACTCCGCATGGGCGACCCGATGGACTCCGCCGTCGACGTCCGCAAGGCCGCCACCGTCCCCGTCTCTCCCGGCCGGGGCCTGAGTCCCGACAAGATGCACTTCCTCACCGCCCTCCCGCGCATCGACGGACAGGAACGCGCCGAGGACCTGACGGAGGCGCTCGCCGACCTCGTCGAAGCCGTCGCCGAGAGCTGGGACGCGCCGCCCGCGCCCGCCGTACGCATGCTGCCCACCGAACTGTCCGCCTCCGAACTCCCCGCGTCCGAGCATCCGCTGCGGATCGCGGTCGGACTCGACGAGGCCGAACTCGCGCCCGTCTGGCACGACTTCTCCCAGAGCCCACACCTCTACCTCGTCGGCGACACCGAGAGCGGCAAGACCAGCGCGCTCAAGCTCATCGCCCAGCGGATCATGGCGACCCACGGCCCGGACGAGGCCAGCTTCCTCGTCGCCGACTACCGCCGCGAACTGATCGAGGCCATCCCGGCGGAGTACCGGCTCGGGCACGCCGTCTCCGCCGACCCCCTGCGCGAGTACGTCGACGGCGCCGCGCGCGCCATGGCCGCCCGGCTGCCGGGGGAGAACATCTCCCCGGCCCGGATGCGCCGCGCCGACTGGTGGAACGGGCCCCGGCTCTTCGTCCTCGTCGACGACTACGAGATGGTCGGCTCGCCCTTCGACGGCCCCTTCGAACCGCTGGTGCCGCACCTGCCGCTCGGCTACGAGATCGGCCTGCACATGATCGTCGCCCGAGCCTCCACGGGCGCGGGCCGGGCCGACCCCCTCATCCGCAAGATGGGTGAGGTCAACTCCTCGGCGCTGCTGCTGTCCTGCCCGCCCTCGGAGGGCTATCTCCTCGACAACGTCAAGCCCCGCATCCTGCCCCCGGGCCGCGCCCAGAGCGTCGTCCGCCGCAAGACCCGCCTGGTCCACCTCGCACTCCCGGATCCGGTCCCGGAGGAGGAAGAGGAAGAGGCGCAGGCGTAGGCGTAGGGGCCGGGGGAGTACGAGGATTCCCCGGCCTCACTCGGTCGGACGGCCTTCGGCCTCACTCGGTCGGACGGCCCTCGGCGTCCAGCCGCCCGGGCTGCCAGCGGCGCTTGCGGCCCTTGGGCAGGACCACCGCGAGGAAGGCCACGAGCAGGATCGTTCCCGCCGCCACCCCCGTCACCAGATAGGCGGTGGAGCGGGCGCCCGCCGTCTCCGCCGGCTCCGGCAGCCGCACGGGGTCCGGCCGTCCGGCCGTCCCCGCCGCGCCGCCCGCGCCCGCCGTCTCCGGCGAGCGGACGCCGGTGGAGACCCCCGAGACGGCCCCGTATGGGTCGAGCGCGGGCAGGTCGCCCGGATAGGCACCCTTGAGCAGCCGTACACGGACCTCGGCGGCGTTCAGCTCGGGGTGGTACGCACGGACCAGTGCCGCCGCGCCCGCGGCGACCGCGGCGGCCAGGGACGACCCCGAGGCGGTCCACTTGCCGTCGCCCACCGGTCCAGGGCCCATCAGGGCGCCGCCGGGGGCGGAGAGGTCGGCGCGCCGGAACCGCGGCGCGGTCGCCGGACGCGTGCCCTGCGGCCCGGCGTCGAGCACCGCGAGGGCATCGGCCGGGGCCACCGGCGCGGGCGGCGGGGTGGAGGAGCCCTGCGGGACGCTGTCCGCCGCCGCGGGTACGACCACCAGGGCGTCATGCGCGCGTGCCACGGCCATCGCCTCGCGTACCCGCCGGTCGGAGCCGTCCAAAGGCGCGGTCACCGTGATCACGTCGGCCCCGGCGGCGGCGGCCTCCCGCACCCCGGCGGCCAGCCGGGCGAGGTCGGGCTCACCACGCTCACCCGTACCCCGTACGGCCAGGACGCGGGCCTCCGGGGCCACCCCCGAGAAACCCTGACCGGGAAGGGCCGCTCCGGCCACAAGCCCGGCCTGGAACGTCCCCCGGCCCACACAGTCCTCGCCGGCCGCGCCCAGGGCCCTCACCCGGCCGCGCAGGACGGCCGCGTCATCGCTCACGCCCGTGCCGACGACCGCCACCGTCACGCCGCGCCCCCGGGAGAGGCGCCAGACCTGGTCGAGGCCCAGGACGTCGCGCGTCCAGGGGGCCGCCGCTGTGACCGTGCCCCGTACCGTCGTACAGGGCTGGTCGGGGGAGAGCCGCTCGGGCACGCCCGGGAGCGCGGTGCCACCACCACCGTCACCGCCGGACTCCACGCCCCCGGCCGTTCCCGCGGAGTCCGCGCCCCCGGCCGTTCCCGCGGAGTCCGCGACCCCGGCCGTTCCCGCGGCACCCGCCACCTCCGCCGTGCCCGCCGCCGTGGCGAGGGCAGGCGGACCAGTGAGGAGGGGGATGCACAGGAGCATGCCGGTGCACAGACTCGTACGGCGACGCATGAACGTCCTCGGTCCTCGGTTCGGGCCACCCGTAGGGGGGCGGGACTACGTTGACAGGGTTGCCGGGACGGAGCGCCCCAGGGCCGCTTCCCCCGGGTCAGGGTTCCCTGAGGTCCTGCGGCAGCAGCAGCCGCAGGTCGTCCAGGCTCGGTGCCGCCACCGAGCTGAGCCTGCGGGCCTGCCGGGTCATCATCGCCTCAAGCGTCTGACGCGCCAGACGGGCGTTGCCGAAGGTCCGGCCGCGTGGGATCGCCTCGAAATGGTCCCGCAGCTCGGAGGCCGTACCGGGAGCGCACTCGTACCCGTTGTCGACGGCGTGCCGGCGCACGATGGTGACCAGCTCGTCCGAGGAGTAGTTCGGGAACTCGACGTGCCGGGTGAAACGAGAGGCCAGGCCGGGATTGGAATTGAGGAAACGGTCCATCTCCTCCGTATAGCCGGCGACGATCACCACGACCTCGTCGCGATGGTCCTCCATCAGCTTCAGCAGAGTCTCCACCGCCTCCTGGCCGAAGTCGGAGGACCCCCCGCCGCCGTCCGGCGTCAGCGTGTACGCCTCGTCGACGAACAGCACCCCGCCGAGCGCCCGCTGGAAGACCTCCTTGGTCAGCTGCGCCGTGTGCCCCACGTACCGCCCGACGAGATCCGCCCTGGCCACCTCGACGAGCTGGCCGCGCGGGAGCACCCCCAGGGACGCGAGGAGTTCGCCGTACAGCCGGGCCACGGTGGTCTTTCCGGTGCCGGGCGGCCCCGCGAAGACCAGGTGGTTGCTGATGCGGGGCGCCGGAAGTCCCGCCGCGGCCCGTCGGCGAGCCGTCGCCAACAGATTGACGAGGTCGCTCACCTCGCGCTTGACCGCCGTCAGACCCGTCAGCGCGTCCAGCCGCAGCAGCGGGTCCTGATCGTCGCCTTCCGCCGCCGCGGCCGGCGCGAGACCCACGTCCTCGGCGACCAGCAGCGTCAGATCCCGCTCGTCGACGTCCCCGCGCGCGGCGAGCCGGGACGCCTGCCGGTCCACCATCTCCTCGAACACCTTCCGCGCGGTCCGGCCGTTGCCGAACCCGGCGTCGCGCGGCATCCGCTCGAAATGGGTGTGCAGCGCCGAACGCGCCTCACCGTCCAGCTCATAGCGATGGGCGGAACACATCCGCTCCACGATGGTGACGAGCTCCCCCGACGTGTAGTCGGAGAACTCCACACTGCGGGTGAAACGGGAGGCCAGGCCGGGGTTGGACGCCAGGAAGTCCGTCATCTCCTTCGGATATCCGGCCGCCACCACCACCACGTCCTCGCGGTGGTCCTCCATCAGCTTCACCAGCGTGTCGATGGCCTCACGGCCGAAGTCCGCGCCCGAACCGGCGGAGTCGGACAGCAGCGTGTACGCCTCGTCGACGAACAGCACCCCACCCAGTGCCTTCTTGAACGTCTCCGTCGTCTTGATCGCCGTACCACCGACGATCTGCGCGACGAGATCCGCCCGCGACACCTCCACCAGATGGCCCGAGCGCAGCACCCCGAGCGAGGCGAGGATCGACCCGTACAGCCGGGCCACCGTGGTCTTTCCGGTGCCAGGCGGGCCCGCGAACACCAGATGCCGGCTCATCGGCGGCGCCGGCATCCCCAGACCGGCCCGGCGCTGCGCCATCCGGTTCAGGTTGACCAGCGTCAGGACCTGGTCCTTGACGTCGTCGAGGCCGATCAGCGACTGGAGTTCGGCGACCGCGCCACCCTCCGCGTCCTGGCCACCGCCCGCCACGACCGCCCCGCCCGGAAGCCGCCCGTCGCCCGCCACCTCCGCGTCGGCGACGCTGCCCCAGGCGTCCGGCGCCCCATTGTCGACACTGGTCAGCTGCTCCACCGCGAGCCGGTCCCCGGCCACCGCCTGGCGCAGCCCGCTGCCCTTGTTGTCCCGTACGACACAGCCGATCACCGACACCGGATCGGGGCCCTCCACCCGCACCCCGTCGGCTCCCGAACCGGTCACCTCACAGGAGTTGAGCGAGGCCCTGGCGCCCGCCGCGATCAGCACCCCGTACTCGCCCGAATCCCACACCCGCGACCGGGCCGCCGTCAGATCACCCTGCTCATCGACCCGCACACCCACCGCCGGGCAGTCGCGCACCTCGGTGTCGCGGAGGGTCACCGCGCCGAGCGCGCCCACCACGACACCGGAGCCCTTCGCGGCCCGCACGCTGCCCTGGCCGACGTACAGGTTCGCGTGCCCCGACACATGCAGGCCCGCGCCCTCGCACTCCTCGACCCGGCACTCCTCAAGACGGCCCCGACCGTCCGCGACGACCTCCACGCCATGCCCCGCCGAACGCGTCACGGTCACGCGGCGCAGCAGCGGATTCGCGCTCGCCCTCACCAGCACACCGCTGCCGCCGCTGCCGCTCACCTCCAGGCGGTCGATCTCCGCGACGGAGTTCTCCTCCAGGAGCACCCCGATCCGCTCAGGGTCACGGACGGTCGTCCCGGTGAGCACCGGGGAGGAGAAGTCCGTCACGCGGATCGCCGCGTCCCGGGCGGAGCCGAACACGCACTCCTCGAACAGGCCGCGGCTCCGCTCCGTCACCAGGAGCCCGTGCCCCGCGGTCCGGTCCGTACGGCAGCGGCGCAGGGTGGGCGCGGAACCGGAACCGACGACGAAGCCGTGCCCGGTGGTGTTCCGTACGGTCACGTCCTCCAGCAGGGTCGTACCCGTGGTGTTCACGAAGACGCCCACCACCGAGTCCGCCACCGTCGAACGCGTCACGGTGACGCTGCTCTCCTCCTCGGCGGCGACCCCCGGCTTGTCGGCGGCCGAGATCTCGCACTCCTCCACGCGCACGTGCGCGCGCCCGTTGGCCAGGACGCCGTTGCCACGCGCGTCACGGAGGCGGCCCGACCGCACCGACACCCGGCCCTGCTCACCGGCGACGACGGCGGAGGTGCCGAGGTGCTCGACGACGCACTCCTCCAGGAGGCTCTCCGTCGCCGAAGTGGTCACCACACCGGCGCCCTTGGGGTTCTCGACCCGGCACTGCCGCACCGCGAGCGAACCGGAACCACGCGCGAACAGGGCGGCCCACGACCCCCCGTACACATCGCACCGGTCGAGCAGGAGCTGCCCGCGCGGTACGTCCACCACCGGGAGTTCGTCGTCGTGGCCGCGCAGCACCAGGGAGTTCACCATGGCGGAGTCGCAGGCCAGGGTCAGCGCCGAACCGCGCCGGGGGGCCAGCTCCACGGTGCCCCGGCCCTCCGTCGTGGTCAGCGTCAGGGAGGTGGCGAGGGTGAGGCTCTCCTCGTATCGCCCGGGGGCGACACTGATGACGGCTCCGGTGCGGGCCACCCGGAGGGCCTCGGAGATGGTGCGGCAGTCGCCCGTCCCGTCCTGGGCGACGGTGAGCAGCTGGCGTGACACGTTCTGACCTCCAGGGCGCCCCGATGTCGTTCCGCCGTACAGCGTCCGTTCACTCCGGGACGGGTGGAACTGATGTGCCCATCATGCCTGTCGGGACGGACAACCCGCCAGCGCCTCCGGTCGCCAAGGGCTGGGCGCGGGCGGAGGGCGGTACGGCGCACGATCTCTCAGACCGGTTACGCCTCCCGTTGACCCCGCGACGCGCATATCCAGTCCACTGTCTCCCGCACCGACGCCGCCACCGGTGTCAGCAGCACAGGATTCGTGTACCTCAACTGCCCCGGCACGGCCGGGAAGGATCACCCCTGGACGGCCGAGGCCTGCGCCGACCTGTACAAGGCCGGAGGCGACGTCGACCGCCTCCCCGGCAGTGACACCGCCTATTGCTCGAACGACTCCGACCCCCGTCACCGCGAACGCGGGCGGTACCTACAAGGGTTGCCCAGTCCACTGGGAACACAGCTACGAGAACGACTGCGAGCCCAAGCTCGCGACCGGCCTGGTTCACGACCGCGTCGCTGTAAAAGAGCGTCAGACGAGCGCAGTGTCGGATGAGCTCGGGTTCCCCGCCGTAGGCCACTTCGTGGGCCGCACGGACGAGGAGATCCGCGTGGCCCGCGAGCAGCGGATGACGGGCGACCGCTTCGGCGAGGTCAAGGGCTACGACGCCGACCGGCTCGACGCGCCGGAGGTTCCCCCGAAACAGTTGAAGGCGCGGGGACGCGTGCGCTGACCCGGTCTCTGTCTGGCGAGTGGCTTCCGCGAGTGCTCGTACACGTCTCGCACGGCCGCCGACCTCGGCGGACCGGATCGGAGCGGCCGCGCGGCGGTGGGAATCTCCCCAGCGGGCTGTGACCGTGGGGCACGGGCGTCATGCGCCGCGCCGTGACGAACTTCGTCCCCGTGATCTCCCGTCGACGGCCGCCTCGCGGTCGGGGGCCATCCGTGGAGCATTCCGCCATCCCGTCGTCGGGCTCCCCTCGCCGCGACCTCGGTCGAATGGGCTTGCGGAATATGTAGACCGGTCTATTATTCCACCATGGTTGGAACCAAGGGAGCCGAGACCAGCTTGCGGCTGGCGGAGTCGATGCTGGAACTGATCCAGCGGCATGGATACAGCGGTACGGGGCTCAACGCGGTGGTGGAGCATGCGGGTGCCCCGAAGGGGTCGCTCTACTTCCACTTCCCTCAGGGGAAGGAGGCGCTGGGAGAGAAGGCCGTCGAGCTCGCGGCCGCGCGGTTCGGCTCTCTCGTGGTCGACTCGGCGACGGGGCCCGTCACGGCGGGTGAGGCACTGGGCCGTGTGATCGACGAACTGGCCGGGATGCTCGACGGGAGCGACTTCCAACTGGGGTGCCCGGTCTCGGTGGTGACGCTGGAGATGGGTGCGCAGAGCGAACGGCTGCGCGGCGCCTGCGCCGATGCCTTCGAGTCGTGGATCGCGCCGGTGACCGAGCTGCTCATCGCGAACGGCCGGCCTCGTTCCGTCGCCCGTGCTCTGGCGACTGCCGTGGTCAGCATGGTGGAGGGTGCGGTGATCGTGTCGCGTGCCCAGCGGTCCACCGAGCCGCTGCACTGCGCCGCCCAGGCCATCGCCGTACTGCTGACAGAGGGTACGGAGGTCTCGGCGTGAGCCCGGGGCAGCGGCACGCACTGGTGCTGGGCGCGAGCGGATTCATCGGGCGCCACGTGGTGCTCGCGCTCGGCCAGGCCGGCGTGCGGGTGAGTGCGGCCGCTCGGAGCCACGAGTCCTACCAGCGGCTGGCGCGGTGGCTGGCCGGGCGTGGGCACGGCCAGGCCCCGGCCGACCTGCGGGTCGACTTCACCGCGCCATCACTGATCGACGGCGAGTGCGGTGACATCACCGAGATCTACAACTGCGCCGGTGCCTTCCGCTTCGGGATGTCGGTGGACGAGGCACGTCACGCCAACGTCGACAGCGTGCGCGCGGTCGTCGAGTTCGCGGCGCGACTGCCGAACCTGCGCCGCCTGGTCCAGATCTCCGGGTACCGCGTGGGCGGTCAGGACTCCGCCCCCTGGAGCGATGAACACCGACGCGAGACCTACCGGGCACTGGGCGCCTACGAGGCGTCCAGGGTCGAGGCGGACGCCGTTTTCCAGGACCTGGCGTCACAGTTGGGCGTTCCGTGGTCCATCGTGAACCCGGCCGGCGTCATCGGGGACAGCGCCACCGGGGAATCCGACCAGTACCTCGGGCTCGCCTCCAGCGTGAAAGACCTCTGGCAGGGCTCACTCCCCGCACTCCCGGGCAGCAAGAAGACGTTCGTCCCCGTGGTCGCGGCCGACTACCTCGCCCGGTTCATGACCCTGCTGCCGACGGACGCGGACTCCGAGCACACCGCGTACTGGCTGCTGGACGACGACACGCCCGCGCTGCCCGACCTGCTCACGCTCGTGGCCGAGCACTACGACGTCAGGGCACCCCGGACACGGATTCCGGTGCCCTTGCTCAAGGGGCTTCCCCGTCGGCTCACCCAGACCGATCCGGAAACCCTCACGTTCCTGTCGACCGACCGCTACCCGACCGCGTCGGCCCATGCCTTCGCCGCCCGTCACGGGCTGACCATGCCGGACACCGTCACGACGATCCATCGCTGGGCCGACCACATGGCAGCCCATCGCTTCGGCGATGCCCCAGCACGTGACAGGCGGTTCACCACGACAGGCGGCATACGGACGTTCGAACTGGGTGAGGCCGCCGCGCCCACGGTGGTGCTGCCCGGTCTGCCGGTCAACGCCGACACCTGGGCGCCGGCCGTCGCAGCGGTCGGGCACGCCCGCGCCGTCGACCTGCCGGGCCTGGGGATGAGCGCCGGGTGCCCCCACGACTGGCCGTCGTGGCTGACCGCGCTGGTCACCGAGACCGGTGCCCGTCACCTGGTGGGCCACTCCATCGGCGCCGCGGCCGCCGTCGAGGCCGCGGCCGCCCACCCCGCCGCGGTGGATCGGCTCACGCTCGTCTCACCCTTCTTCCTGCAGCCCCACCCGCCTCGCACCGTCAAGTGGACGCCCCTGACCCGACGGCTCCTGGCCCGGACGACTCCCACGGCGCTGGCCGAGCGGCTGACCGGCGCCACGGGGCACGCGGCCGCGCTCCCATCGACTGTTGCCGACCTCCGCCGCCGCGCAGTCGCGGCCACCACCGCCCGGCTCCTGGCCGCCACCGCGAACTCGCAGTGGCGCGCAGACCTCCGGGCCAAGCTGCAGCGCTACCCAGGGCGCGTCCACATCGTCACGGGCTCCCGCGATCCACTCACCACGGACGGACAGTCCTTTCTGGACGCCCTCCCGCACGCCACCGTGACCGTGATTGCCGGAGCGGGGCACCATCCCCAGCTGACACACCCACAAGACGTCGCTCAGGCCATCGGTGAGCGGAGTGCCGCCCCGGGCCCACAGGGGCAAGGGGGCGTCAGGGCGGCAGATGAACGTCCGCGATGACGAGGGCTGTGTATCGGAGACCGCCGTCAGCGACCAGGGAGCATCTGCCGTGGAGGCATGCCAGCGGGGGATCTTCCGGCTGAAGTGCCGGGGCGGCGCGGCCGTACAGGGCAACGCGCACGTCCGTTCCGAGGCCGTGGATCCGCCCGCCGCAGGGCGGCCCGCCTCCGAACCACGGCAAGGAGTTCCGCTTCGTCAAGCCGGAGACCTGTGACCCGGGGCGGACCGGACGCGGCCACCGATGGCGGTCCGCGAAGTGGCGGGCGGGATTGCGTCAGGCGATACGTCAAAGATCACCCGTAGGGGTGTTCTTGATCAGTAGCATGGTGCTCCCGGTGCCACGCGGTGACTTGACCGCGGCCGAGGACGCGAGAGGAAGCGTGATTCCGGTGGGGGTTGCCAGTTGGCTTGTGCTCGGGGGCGAGGACCCGGAGCACGCACTGGCCGCGGCGGCGGGACAGGCAGGCCTGGTAAGTCAGTTGCGGCCGTTGATCCGGGAGCTCAGTGCCCCCGGCGAGTTGGTGTTCGATCCGTTCGCGGGGTGGGGGACGACGCTGGTGGCGGCCTCGGTGGAGGGGCGGCGAGGATTCGGCATCGAGGTGAACGAGCAGCGCGCCGAGGACGCCCGCAAGCGGCTGGCGGCCTACCCGGGGCAGGAGATGGTCTGCGGCGACGCCCGCAAGCCCCCGCTGGAGGCGGGATCGGTCGACCTGGTGCTGTGCGACCTGCCGTACTTCGGCACCAATCTGGACACCGAGGCTTCCGACGGTGCGCAGTTCTACGCGCTCCGCGACTACGAGGACTACCTGAACGCGCTCGACGAGGCGTTCGCCGCGATCGCTCGGACCATGCGGCCCGGGGCCCGGGCCGTGATCGCGGTGCAGAACCGGCGGATCGCCGACCGGTTCGTCCCGCTGGCCTGGGACGCGGCGCGGGTGCTGGGGCGCCACCTCACGCTGGGAGACGAGCGGATCCACCTGTACGACCGGGCGACGGGCGGTGACGACCCCATGCTGACCAATCGGTCGCACGAGTACCTGCTGATGGCCACCAAGTAGCGGCTGCCGGGCTCTCGGGGGTCGGTCAACGCCCGTCGCGGGCGTACGGGACGCTACTGCGCCCCGTACGCCCGTCCGATCTTCCGGGCCAGATCGGTGACGCCGTCGGCGGCCTGCTGGTGCAGTGTGCCACCGAAGGTGACGCGGGCCGCGCCGAGGCTGCCGAGCTGGCTCGGGGAGGCGGTGCCGGGGAGGTGGAGGGCGTTGAGCGGCGCGCTCACGCCGTTGGCCAGGTCAGGTAGCAACTCCTCGGGGGCCAGGATCGGATAGACGACGTCGGCACCGGCGTCGACGTACAGGCAGGCGCGCTTGACCGCCGACTCCACCGAGCGGTCGCCGTACAGGAATGTGTCGATCCGCGCGTTGAGCACCAGCCGTTCGCCGGCGGCCACGCTGATCTCGGACAGCCAGTCGGCGTGTTCCACAGGGTCTTTGAGTCGACGGGCCGTGGAGTCCTCCAGGTTGCAGCCGATCACTCCCGCGTCGAGCAACCGCTCGACGATCTCGGCCGGGGCGAGACCGTAGCCGCCCTCGATGTCCGCGGTGACCGGGACGTCGACCGACCGGACGATCCGCTTGATCGCGGCGAACATCTCGTCGGCCGGGGTGTCCTCGCCGTCCTCATGGCCGAGGACGGCGGCGATCGCCGCGCTGGAGGTCGCCAGCGCGGGGAAGCCGACCTCCGCGAACGCCCGTGCGCTGACCGCGTCCCATACATTGGGGATGACCAGCGGGTCACCGGGATCGGTGCGGTCGTGAAGTGCCAGGAACTTCCCGGCATCGGTGGCCACCATCAGGCGGTCTCCTCCTCGTCGTAGATGGGGGATGGGGCGGCCGAGGTCACACCGTCGCCCAGGTGGTCCCGCGGTCCGGGACCGGGGACGCGGCATACACGGCCGCGAGTTCGAAAGCCACGTCCAGCGACTGACCGAGGTTCAGCCTGGGGTCACAGGCGCTCTCGTAACGGGTCGGCAGATCCTCGAAGCGGATCTCGTAGGTGCCGCCCACACACTCGGTGACGTGATCACCCGTCAGTTCCAGGTGAACGCCGCCGGGATGGGTGCCCAGTGATCGGTGGACCTCGTGGAAACCCTTGATCTCGTCCAGCACGTCGTCCAGACGGCGGGTCTTGTGGCCGGTCGGTGAGGACACGGTGTTGCCGTGCACGGGATCGCAGATCCAGGCCACTTCCGCGCCGGATGCCGCAACCTTCGCCACCAGGTCCGGCAGCGTCTCGCGCACCGCGCCCGCGCCCATCCGGCTGATGAAGGTCAGCCGGCCGGGCTCGCGATCCGGGTCGAGCCGGTCGATCAGACGCAGCGCGTCGTCCGGGGTACTGGACGGACCGAGCTTGACGGCGATCGGGTTACGTACCCGGGCGGCGAACTCGATGTGCGCGCCGTCTAGTTGCCGGGTGCGTTCGCCGATCCAGAGCAGGTGGCCGGAGAGCGCGTAGCGGCCCGCAGGGGTGGTGCGGCACAGCGCGTGCTCGTACTCCAACAGCAGAGCCTCGTGGCTGGTCCAGAACTCGCTTCCGTCGGCGGTGGTGAGCCGGCTCAGGTGGCCGAGGGTCTCCGCGGAGGCGTGGTAGACGCGCCGCAGCCGGTCCGGATCCGGAGTGCGGGCGGCGGCGGCGAAGGCCGAATCGTTGACCATGTCGCCCCGGTAGGAAGGGAGTTCGATTCCTCCCCGCAGCTCGGTCGGGTTCGACCGCGGTTTGGCGAACTGGCCCGCGATGCGGCCGAGTCGGACCACCGGGAGCTCGGCGGCCTCGGAGATGACGGCGGCCATCAGGGTCAGGGTGCGGTATTTGGCCGCGGTGGTTTCCGGGCCGACCTCGGCGAGGCTCTCGGCGCAGTCACCGCCCTGGAGCAACAGGGCCTCGCCGCGGGCGACCGCGGCCAGCCGCTCACGCAGCCGGTCGCATTCCGTGGCCGCGACCAGCGCGGGGAGGGAGGCGAGTTCGTCCGCGATCAGGCTCAGCGCGTCCGGGTCGGGCCAGTCGGGCTGCTGTGTGGGGAACGGGCCGGTCGTGCCGGTGGCGTGGTCAGAGTTCATGAGGTATCGCCCCTTCGTCCGCCGAGGGATCGGGGAGTGGCTCTCGCGCCGCCTCGGCGGGTCGGTCCGGCTCCGGGCGGCCGACGGGAATCCCGGTGCCGAACGCATCCTTCAGTTCGGGAGGTTGTGGTGAGGGTCGCGGTGCGAGGGCGACCCTCTTGGTCGGGCGGCGCGGAGCGGGCGAGGGCGGGGCCGAGGCAGCGTCCTGGGTGTGTGTCAGATCCGCCGGAACGGGGCGGGGACGGCGTTCCAGCCCACGTCGTCGCGGTCGTCACCGTGACCGAATCCGACCCCGGCCCGGCGCTCGGGTCCGGTCGGCGCGGAGGTGCTGCGCACGGCGCGCTGCATTCTACTGAGCGTCATCGATTTTTCCCCCTAGTCGAATCACCGTGATCCAACGGTGATCTCTTCCAGTAGTCGATATGGCGGGCAGATTATGAACCGGGAATTAATGCGGGACGACCGTCCTCGGTGCTCCGTGGAAGCAACTATGCGAGTCCCTCGACTGGCCGAACAAGATCGCCGATACTTCGGTTACGTGCACTTCCGCGACGCGAGGGATGTAAATGAGAATACATTGGGCCAAATCGGACGATATGGGCTTAGTAGCACTGTCTCCTGCTGACGCCGGCGACGGCGCCCTGGCGATCACTCTGCCGTCTGATGACCCCGCTTGCCGGGAGGCCCTGGCCCGGGTCGGAGAGGCGCTGGGGGACCTTTCTCGGACAATTTCCGACAGGGTCGGTCACGCTTCGGTAGCGGCTGCCCGAGTGGCCGAGTCGGCTGTCCCTGCACGGGGTTTGGGCTTCGACACCATCGAGGGGCTGCCCGAGATCAACCGGGTGATCCAGGACATGCTCGACGGTGTCATGTCCGAGATCCTCACCGCCCAGCCCGACGGGCCGCGCCCGAGCGTGGTGCTGGACGATGCGCTGGAGGTAGTGCGCGACCGCATCGCGGCCGGCGTCTCGATGCGGACGCTCTACCAGCACAGCACGCGATTCGACGAACCGACGAAGGAGTATGTCCGGGTGGTCACCTCGTATGGTGCACAGGTGCGCACGCTGGCCGAGTTCTTCGATAGAATGATTATCGTCGATCGGCGGGCGGCGTTGATTCCCGCGAATTCGGCACGCACCTCGGCGGTTCTGATCACCCTTCCGGCGGTGGTGCTGTTTCTCGCCGACATCTTCGATCGCGCCTGGGACCGGGCGGAATCGTATCCGTTCCTGCCGGTGCGGGCTGCTGACGCGGCGCCCGAGGTCATTCCGGCCATCCGTGGATCGATCCGGAAGCTGCTGATCGAAGGCAGATCCGACAAGGAGATCGCCCGAAGACTCGGCCTGAGCCTGCGTTCCCTGCAGGCTCATGTCGCCCGGCTCAAGGAGGAGCACGGCGCCGAGCACCGGCTCCAGCTCGGCTACCTGATGGGACGCCAGGGGGCGGCCGTGATCACCGATGGGGACGGTCGAGGCCCTTCCTGAGCGGGCGGAAGGAAGGCGAGGATGGCCCGGTCGGCAGGCAGCGCCGACCGGGCCACGTCGGGAGACGGGGCGGCTCAGACCGCCCCGTCGCCCGGCTCCAGCACCAACTAC